>NZ_BAABJG010000004.1:0-189956 GCF_039543185.1 Paenibacillus vulneris
TTACCCTACCAACTAGCTAATGCGCCGCAGGCCCATCTGTAAGCCACAGGTTGCCCCGTGTTTCATGATTCTCTCATGCGAGAGAACCAGCTATCCGGTCTTAGCTATCGTTTCCGATAGTTATCCCGATCTTACAGGCAGGTTGCCTACGTGTTACTCACCCGTCCGCCGCTATCCCCGAAGGGACCGCTCGACTTGCATGTATTAGGCACGCCGCCAGCGTTCGTCCTGAGCCAGGATCAAACTCTCCATTAAAGTGATCACCGAAGCGATCTATAATAGAGCTTGTCTTAAGCTCAAAATTCAATGCTAGCGAGAATTTTCATTCTCTGTTAAACATTCACTCGTTGTTCAGTTTTCAAAGGACAATGCTTCTTATTTCTTGCCGCCCCGTTCAGCGGCGACTTGATTAATATATCACAATCCCACACTATAATGCAAGTCTTTTTTATTTTCCATTTTCAGACTCTTCATTATAGTCTTATACAACCCACAGCTTCAACGCGATAAGCATCAATAAACCTGGCACCCCAAGCACACTGACTGTCCCTACGGTTGCGGGGTTTAGCGGAACCTCGATTCGGGTATACGGCCCGAACAGATTTAAAATATATAACAAAAACGCGGCAAATGCAACATGCAAGCATACATATCCAATCCACTGAAAGGTATGCTTGTGCCTGAACAAAGTAATAATCAATAATAATCCGGATACGATAAGGATTCCCCACAGCATATATTGCTTTATCATCAGCCCTCCATTACCCTCCCTTTATATACATCTATGGCAGAGAGGTTCATATTCTTGGCCTGCTTAATTAGCATTTCGAATCTTTTTTCCGCTGCCTCCATAGCATATACGGCATAATCAATCTGATCCACATCCAGCACGTAGTTCAGTCGCTCCTGAGCCGCCACCCATTCGTTATGGGCTACTCCTATCTCAAGCAGCAGCTGCAGTCTCTCATTCTTCAATAGCTCCTCCCGTTTACGATGCTTCGAGCTTAACCTCTGCCATAGCTTCATTTTCGATCCCTCCCAAGTTTGTCCCTATGTTCTATACATATCAATCCAAGGGCTTAAGTAGAACCGAATCTCTTATTTTATACAAAAATAACCCAACTAAGTGCGGCTATGGCTTCGAAGCGGATTCAGGTACATTGCGGTCAAAATGAAAAGTCGCGGCATAGAAGAAGAAGTCTATAAAAAAAAGAAGCCGTACAAGAATAACCTGCGTTATTCTAAACGACTTCTCTTCTTTTCATTGCTATATTCAAAGGCTCGTAAGCTTGTTAAAGCTCCCTGCGTCCTTCTAACGCTTTGGTCAACGTAACCTCGTCGGCATATTCCAAGTCGCCGCCCACAGGCAGACCATGCGCAATCCGCGTCACTTTCAATCCAAACGGACGTACGAGCCTCGACAAGTACATCGCCGTAGCCTCGCCTTCTATATTCGGATTGGTTGCGAGAATGAGCTCCTGCACCTGCTCGTCGGACAACCGCCTCAGCAAATCCGCAATCCGGATTTCATCAGGGCCGATGCCTTCCATCGGTGAGATCGCTCCGTGAAGGACGTGGTAATACCCATTAAATTCTTTGGTTCTTTCCATTGCAACCAGATCCTTGGGCTCCTGCACGACACAGATGACCGAACGGTCTCTGCTTTTATCCTGGCATATGCGGCAGGGGTCCGTATCCGTAATGTTGCAGCAGACGGAACAATAGTGCAAATTTCGTTTGACATTGACCAGGGCTTTGGCAAAATCGATACAGTCGTCTTCCTTCATACGCAGCACATGAAATGCAAGCCGCGCAGCCGTCTTGGGCCCTATACCGGGCAAACGGGCAAACGAATCGATCAGTTTGGCTAACGGTTCGGGATAAAACAAAAGAGATAGCTCCTTATGCTGTTAAAGTAAATTCCCTGTACTTCACAAATGCGGCCGTCGGTCGATTAGAATAAGCCTGGAATGTTCATTCCGCCCGTCAAACGGGACATTTCTTTGTTAGCCATTTCTTCCGCTTTGTTCATTGCATCGTTAATAGCTGTCAGAACGAGATCCTGAAGCATTTCTACATCGTCCGGATCTACGGCTTCCGGTTTGATGACGATTCCGGTGACTTTCTTCTGTCCGTTCACGGTAACAGTAACAACGCCGCCGCCGGCAGTTCCTTCGATCGTTTTTTGCGCCAATTCCTCTTGCGTCTTGAGCATTTGCTCCTGCATTTTCTTCACTTGCTTCATCATTTGGTTCATGTTGTTCATTGAAAATCCACTCCTCGTCATCAATCTTCTTTTATTTTTACCAGATCCTCGCCAAACAATTGGATGGCCTCGTGAATCCATTCTTCCTTCGTTGCCGCCGGTTCTTCCTCATGCACCAGCTTTAACTCCTCACCAGCCTGCTCGGCAGGCTTCGACTGCTCTGCGGCGGCCTTCCAATCCTTCATCATGATAGTGACCAGCCGAAGGGGCTTGCCTAGAATCTCACTCATGACTTGCTCAATCAGCTGTTTATTGGCCGGCTTTTCTGTCGTTTCCCGGTGCATCGAGCTTTTGAAGGCAACGAGCAGAGCCCCCTCAAATACCGCAACCGGCTCTCCGTCCACCAGCCAGGCATGGATGGTAATCTTCAGCTCCTTAACCCGACCAAGCACTTGACTCCACCGCTGAATGACAGCTCTCGTTTCGTCCGTATCCTTGGCGTGCAGGTAGCCCTCCAGCTTCTCAACCCTCTTCATCGCTACAGGTACCGAAGCCGTTCTTCCACCCGAACCGGAATGACCGCCGGCATGGCCGGAACCAGCTGCAGCTGGGGCGACACCCTGCTTAAGCATCTGAGCAATCTGCTCCTCCAGCCGTTGGATTCGGCCAGTCAGTTGAACAATCAATCCATCCTGAGCTGGAGCCGATCCGGCTGTAGGCGCTGCCGCGGCTGAACGTTCAGGACCGGCGGAGCTGCAAAGCTTCATTAAAGCCACTTCCAGCAGCGTTTGGGGCTGTACGGAATATTTCATCTCCGTCTGGTAGTGGTTCAATGTGTCCATCATGGAGATTAGCTCCTGGGTTGTGAACGACTCCGCCACTTCGGCAAATTGTTTTACATCTATGATACGGTCAGTGACCGCCTGAGAACCAGGCACCATCTTGACCATAAGCAAATCGCGGAAATAATACAGCAGGCTCTCCATGCATTTATCCGCACTTTTGCCTTCCTGCATGAAGTCATCAATCAACTGTAATACGGCCCCGACATCCCGTCGTTTCACAGCCTGCACCAATTTTTGAAACTGGTCGCCCGCCATGCCTCCGGTAATCGATACCACATCATCGTATGTGATGCTCTTGCCCGAAAACGCCATGATCTGGTCCAGCAGGCTTAACGCATCGCGCATGCCTCCATCGGACAATCTGGCTATGAACCGAATGGCTTCAACATCGGCATTAATTTGCTCTTCTCTGCACACTTCATGAAGCCTCTCCACCTGCTCATCCAGCGATACCCGGCGAAAATCGAAGCGCTGACAGCGGGAAATAATCGTAGCAGGCAGCTTATGCGGCTCCGTGGTAGCCAGAATGAACATAACATGTGCCGGAGGCTCCTCGAGAGTCTTCAGCAATGCATTGAAGGCTTCCGTTGTGAGCATATGAACCTCGTCGATGATGTACACCTTTTGCCGCACTTCTGTCGGCGCGTACTTCACTTTGTCCCGGATATCGCGGATTTCCTCGACGCCCCGATTGGAGGCCGCATCAATCTCCACAACGTCCATGACGGCACCCTCGGTAATGCGAATGCAATTGGCGCACTCGTTACACGGCTCCTCGGCAGGACCTTTCAAACAATTGACGGCTTTAGCCAATATTTTGGCAGCACTCGTCTTCCCCGTACCCCGTGGGCCGTTAAACAAGTAAGCGTGCGTATAACGCCCTTCGCGCAGCGAATTTTGCAAGGTTTGAACAATGTGCTTCTGACCTACAATTTCACGGAAAGCCTGCGGTCTCCACGTTCGGTATAATGCGATATGTGCCATAGCTTCCTCTCCAACAATTGTTTATCCCGTCTATTATACTACACATCTACGGCTGAATGAAGTGGCTTAGGGGAAAGGAATGCTGAGAGTGAAAGTAGTTCCGAAGCCTTTCGAGGAAACGCGGATATGCCCGCCGATGTCGTGAATAATACGTTGGCAGATGGACAGTCCAAGTCCTGTGCCTTCTTGCTTTGTAGTGAAGAACGGGTCAAAAATTTTATCAATAACAAAAAGCGGTATGCCGGGACCTGTATCGTGAATTTCTATGTTCACTTTTCGCTCCTCAATGTCCACCCTTTCCGTAATCTTCAAATGACCTCCGTCACCCATGGCCTCAATGCCATTTTTGCATATGTTCAGAAAAACTTGCTTCAACAACTCCTTATCCGCTATGACATGTGGAAGCCCGTCTGTGATTTCGCATTGAACGATAACGCCGTGAAGCAGAGCCTCATTCTTAATGATCGGCAAAATATCCTTCACAACCTGCGAAATATCAATGGATGTATAGGTCACATTCTTGGGTTTGCCCAGCAGCAAAAATTCGTTCACCAATTCATTGATCCGGTTCATCTCAGTAAGCATAACCTCGGTATAGCCGCTTTCCCGTTCCATCCCTTGCTCTTGAAGTGTTTTACGAAGCACCTGCAGGAAGCCTTTAATCGAGGTCAACGGATTGCGAATTTCATGGGCGGTTCCCGCCGCTATCTGTCCGATCATCGCCAGCCGGTCGCTGCGCTGAACCTGTTCTTCCAAGGAACGCAGATTCGTCACATCTTTAAAAATAATATAAGCTCCGGCTATCTGATGATTCTCGTCACGCAGCACATTGGAGTCCAGCAAAAGCTCGTAGCGCTCCTGATTGTTCGTCCACGACAGCGCGTGGTTGCGTACAACCATCCCCTCCAGAATACTCCGCTGCACCAACTGATGCTCGGGCGGAAGTGTCGCGAATATACGGTCTACCGGCCGTCCGATCACATTCTCTTTTACTAAGCCAAGCACACGGCACGCCATATCACTGATGTCAATCAATTGAAAGCTGGTGTCAATAAGCAGAACCCCCAGATTGACATCCTTCATAAATGTTCCGGCGAATTGCTGTAGCAAATTCAACCCCCGCTGCAACGTGCCACCTCCTAAGCTATACCCCTTTTAACATTCCAGTTAACTTTAGTATACAATTCTCCTAAATTTTTCATTTTCCTCCTGAGCGCATAAAAAAACACCATCCCCGGTCATAGACCGAAAATGGTGTTTATGTACATACATTTTAAAAAAATAATACCGTGCACCTACCTTGATATTACGATCCAAGCGGAATTTTTAGCCTCGACTCAAGTCAGGCAGCCCTCCGGCACATGAAACATCTTGCTTACGGCTGCTTCCTTCCGGACCTGACCGGGTTCACAAGCATCCATTGCGGAGGACCCAACTCTCAACACCGATTCTAAAACCCAAACCTTACATCGTAATACCGCGAATAGGCGTTCGACCCCGCTACAGCGGATTGCGGGTTACAGGGCACCGCTACCTCCCCGTCTAGCACGGCAAAGATAAGTATAGACGATTCCCCGAGAAATATCAACCTGTGTGCATTATTTACGTGAAACGGAAACTTTCACCGTATATCGGGGCATCATTTTCGACAGCCTGTCGTAGGCCTCCCATTCCACTCTTTCCGCCTCTTCCGCAGATAAGGTGGCCGGCACATCCAGTCTTACCGTAGCAATAGGTCCGTTCATAGTAATGGTAGAGGACCTGACTTCGGGGATTTGTCTTATCGTATCCTTCATTAAACGGGTATCATCCATATACGTATGATAAGTGGGACTCATGGGCATGTTCGGGTTGACCTCCGTTATTCCAAGCGCCCCGTCCCGGGAATACGACTTCACCCTGGTCACTCCGTCCTGCTTCTGACAAGCCGTTCCCCATAATACAACGGATAATAAAATACACAATGTGAATGACGCCACTCTCGGTTTCAAAACAAAAACACCTCCTGCAACTTCTAAGAGCTAGTGAAACAGTCCGATGAACAAAGTCATCAAAGCTGCTGCATTGCTTTTAGGATAGCCACAGGAGGCATGATTATGCTGTAAGACATCTGGAAAACGGTCTAAAATTAGATACCGTATTTCTTTTTAAATTTATCAACGCGACCGCCGGCATCAACGAATTTTTGTTTACCGGTAAAGAACGGATGGCAAGCGGAACAAATCTCAACACGAAGATTTTGTTTGATCGAACCTGTTTCGAACGTATTGCCGCAAGCACAAGTTACCGTTGTGTTATGGTACGTAGGATGGATTGCTTCTTTCACTGCTTTCACCTCTTTTGCCCTGAAACACCATGTGAATCAGAGTTATTTAATTACACACATAGGCGTAGTATATCACGTCAGCTGCATTCGTTGCAAGTAGTTTGTCCGAATTACGGCTTTGGTGGAACATGGGTATAAGAGCCGAGAACAACATGAGGCAGCTCCTCACGGAAAATGTCCAGCATCTGCTTCATTCCGAGCACTTCGCCCTGTGCTTTGGGAATTAGACCCAAATAGCTCTCTGGGTCAATATTCAGATTGCGCAGCTGAATCAGCTTGAGATCGGTTCGTCTGGCAAATTCGATCATGGCTTCGATTTCTTCTTCCCTATCCGTTACGCCGGGAAAAATCAAATAATTGATCGAGGTATACACCCCTTTATCAGCCGCGTAGCGAAGCGATTTCTCGACGTTCTTCAGCGTATAGCCGCGGGGCTTGTAATAAGCATTATAATGGTCGTCCAAGGCACTGATGGTGCTTACCCGCATCAAGTTAAGGCCGGCGTCCACAATGCCGCGGATATGGTCGGTCAGACCGGCATTGGTATTGATATTGATATATCCCATGCTGGTCAGCTCACGCACACGGCGCATCGCTTGAATGATGATCGGCGCTTGCGTCGATGGCTCGCCTTCACAGCCTTGTCCGAAGCTGATGATGCTGTCCGGCGTTTTCAGATGCTCCAGCATGACTTCAACAACTTCATCCACCGTCGGCTTGAAGTTCATACGTGTCTGCGGGGCAGGAAAGCCGCTATCGTCAGGCTGTTCGGAAATACAGCCAAAGCACCCGGCATTGCAGGAGAATGATACGGGAACCGCACCTTCCCAGCGATTCAAGAACGTATTGGAGGCCGTAAGACATTCGTAGCCCAAAGCACAATTCGATAAATGCTTGTAAAGCCGGTTCTCGCTGTACTTCTCCAAATAACGCTGCACCTGCAGCTCCAGCTCGTCAGGATCACAGTTGCGCGGATTCCACCGCTCCGGATCGTCACTCTGATGCGCGGCCACATAAAACCGCCCGTCCTTCCAGACGGCAGCCGTGTAACCGAACAGCGGAAGCAGCTGGCTCTTGTCCGATTTGACGTACCCTGGAAGCAGCAGCCGGGTGAAGCCCTGCGGCAGCAGCGCTCCGACGGCCGTAACATCCCCGGGGACGACTTCCATCTCCCCGGTAGCCGCATTCAAGCCAACCGGTCGTGTATGCGGCAGGCTGACCAACGTAGCTCCTTCCGGAAGAGGAATCAGCTCTTCTTCCATAATATCGGTTATCATATCACCGTTACGGCCAAGTGCAGTATAGTCGGGATGATCGAATACATTTCCATCACGGTCGGCATATAGCAAGTTCATGGCTAATGCTCCTATCTTGTTGAATTACGACGCAGAGGTGTTTTTTACCCGCTTGGAGGCGGATGCGGAAGAAGAACCGCTGCCCCCGCTACCGCCTGTGCTGCCCGCGCCATTTTTTTCGAGCATATCCAAAAACTCTTGGTTCGTCTTGGAATCAGCCAGCTTCTTGAGGAAAGCCTCCAAATATTCATGCGAATCATTCATGCTCTTGCGAATAGCCCATACTTTATCCAGCTCTTCTTTGGTCAAGAGCATTTCCTCGCGGCGTGTACCCGATCGGCGAATGTCGATAGCCGGGAATATGCGGCGCTCCGCCAGCTTGCGGTCCAGGTGCAGCTCCAGATTGCCTGTTCCCTTGAACTCTTCATAGATAACGTCATCCATACGCGATCCGGTTTCAATAAGCGCAGTGGCCAGGATCGTCAGGCTGCCGCCTTCTTCGATATTACGGGCGGCACCGAAAAATCTTTTCGGGCGATGGAACGCCCCGGGATCGATCCCCCCGGATAAGGTACGGCCAGTCGGAGGCACGACCAGGTTGTAGGCGCGAGCCAAACGAGTGATGCTATCCATCAATATAACGACATCTTTCTTATGCTCAACCAAGCGTTGAGCCCGCTCTAACACCAATTCAGCAACCTTGATGTGATTCTCCGGCAGCTCGTCAAAGGTAGAAGCGACCACTTCCCCTTTCACCGAACGCTGCATATCCGTCACTTCCTCCGGACGCTCGTCAATCAGCAGCACAAACAGCTCGATATCCGGGTAATTAGTGGAAATGCTGTTGGCAATTTCTTTGAGCAGCAAGGTTTTACCAGCCTTAGGCGGAGCTACGATCAAGCCGCGCTGTCCTAATCCTACGGGAGCCAATAAGTCCATAAGCCGTGTGGAATAATGCGTAGGGGAGGTTTCGAGCACCAGTTTTTTCTGCGGATACAGAGGAGTCAATGCCGGGAAGTGCAGCCGTTCCGCTGCCGTCACAGGGTCCTCTCCGTTTACTGCCTCCACATGCAGCAAGCCGAAGTAACGTTCGTTTTCTTTTGGAGGCCGGCATTTACCGGATACCAGGTCTCCGGACCGCAAATCAAATTTGCGAATCTGGGAGGCGGATATATAAATATCCTCCGAACTAGGCAGGTAATTGATAGGTCTAAGGAAACCGAAACCGTCCTGCAGGATCTCCAGTACGCCCTCCATAAACATCAATCCGCTTTTTTCAGCCTGCGCGCGTAAAATGGCGAAAATAAGTTCTTTTTTCTTCAACTGCCCGTAATAAGGAATTTGATGCTTTTTGGCCAATTGATAAAGCTCTGTTAATTTAAGTGCCTCTAGTTGAGCTAGATGCATATCCATAATTTCTAACCACCAAACTATTAAATTTTCAAGGCTTAACGTTCCACATTCATTATTCTAGCATGAGGCGTTCATGGAATCCTTTTTCATTTGCCGGGAAGTACATGTTCTCGGAGAAAACCCACTAAGGAATCAGGTCGGGGAATGAGGAAAGGAGCAGCAAGCCTTTCTTGCGAAAAACCATCCCTCAATGTTCACCGCAGCGATCAGACCGGGCGAAGACCTCGCAGATAGCTTTTCGTAAGAAAGCCGCTTCATAACATGTTTAACCGTTTTACGGTGTTCTGTTTCAAAAGACTATCGAAGTGTTGTTTCACTGTGATGCAGACATTGTCTATCATTACCCAATTTGGCGAAGTCTATACGACTACTATTCGTTCTTACGCCATACCTCTGCACCTAAATTCGATAGATTCATAACCAAATGATCGTAACCGCGATCAATATATTCGACGCCGCTAATTTCGGTCACCCCATCCGGTACGGTAAGGCCCGCTATGACCAGCGCAGCGCCGGCCCGAAGGTCCGTCGCCTTCACTTTAGCCGCACACAGCGGAGATCCCTCGATAACCGCCGAACGCCCCTCAACCTTGATTTTGGCTCCCATTCGCACAAGCTCCGGAACGTGCTTAAATCTATTGCTATAAACATAGTCTGTAAGAATGCTGACGCCTTTGGTTTGAGTAAGGAGGCTCGTCATAGGCGATTGCAGATCGGTGGCAAACCCGGGGTACACCAATGCTTTTACGTCGACGCTTTCATAAATAGGCTGACCGACAACACGGATGGACTCATCCATCTCATAAATGTGTACGCCCATTTCCTGCAATTTGGCCGTCAAGGCCTCCATATGCTTGGGAATCACATTATCTACGACAACATCCCCGCGCGTTGCGGCTGCGGCAATCATATAAGTACCTGCTTGTATACGATCGGGAATGATAGAGTGGTGACATCCGTGCAGAGAATCTACGCCTTCTATGCGAATGGTTTCTGTCCCTGCCCCTTTTATTTTGGCGCCCATGGCGTTCAATAAAGTGGCAACATCTATAATTTCAGGCTCTTTGGCCGCGTTTTCAATCAAAGTGACACCTTTGGCGCGAGAAGCTGCCAACATGATGTTGATCGTCGCCCCTACGCTAACTACATCCAAATAAATCTTTGCCCCGCGAAGCTCTTTAGCATGAATATGTAAGGCACCGTTTTCTGTACTTACACGCGCTCCCAGCGCTTCAAATCCTTTAATATGCTGATCGATCGGACGCGGTTCAAAATTGCATCCGCCGGGTAATCCTATGGTGGCTTCCCCAAAACGTCCCAGTAACGCTCCCATCAAATAGTAGGAAGCTCTTAATTTCTTCACATTGCCGTTCGGCATAGGTTTGGATTGCAAGCGGCTCGGGTCGATGATCATGCGATCTTCCTTCCATTCTACCGTTGCACCAAGCTCCTCGAGAAGTTCCGTATAAATGGCTACATCGCTCAAAATCGGTAAATTGTCCAGCGTTACCGTCGTCTCCGATAAAATAGCGGCTGGAATTAAAGCTATCGCGCTGTTCTTGGCGCCGCTTATCTGGACCGTCCCCCTCAGCGGACGACCGCCGGAGACCATCAATTTTTCCATTCGTCCCTCTTCCTCCCACATGACTGCTTTAAAGCACTAAACAAACGAATCAACCGATAAACGGAGCTATTAAAGAAAGAATAGAAGGGAAACACATCTTAACGATGCATTTCCCGTATATAACTTAAGCTTGGTTGGAGCTTCCGAACAATTGAATTTTGGATTTAACCACTTCAATCATGGCTTTGCGGGCAGGAGTGAGGTATTTACGAGGATCGTACACTTTAGCATCTTTGTTCAACACTTCACGGATCGTTTCCGTGCATGCTACTTGGTTTTCGGTGTTCACGTTGATCTTGCCAACCCCTGCTGCGATGGACTTCTTGATCATTTCGTCAGGTACGCCGGATCCGCCGTGAAGAACGACAGGAACAGGAATGGCCTGGGAAACCTTCTCGATAATATCAAATCGGATGTTAGGCTCGCCTGCGTACATACCGTGTGCGGTACCTACTGCGATCGCCAGACAGTCAACGCCGGTTTCTTCATAGAAACGAATAGCTTCTTCCGGCTTAGCAAGGCTTGCATTCTCTTCGTCAACGCTGATATCATCTTCAACGCCGCCGATAGTTCCAAGCTCGCCTTCAACGGAAACGCCCATAGCATGAGCGGCCTTAACCACTTCTTTAGTCAAACGGATGTTTTCTTCGAAAGAATAGTGAGAACCGTCAAACATAACGGAGCTGAAGCCCGCGCGGATACATTTCATAGCAACTTCAAAGCTGCTGCCGTGATCCAGGTGCAATGCGATCGGTAATCCGGATTTTTTGGCAGCCGCTTCAGCAATGGCAACCGTAAACTCGATACCCATATACTTCAAAGCTCCTTCACTTACGCCGTAAATGAAAGGAGACTTCAATTCCTCTGCTGCTTCTACGATAGCTTGGGCGAACTCCAGGTTGTTCATGTTAAATTGTCCAACTGCATACTTGTTCGCCTTTGCCTTAGGCAAAAATTCGTTCATTGAAACCAATGGCATGTGTCTCTTCCTCCTAGTGTTTATTGACCGAGTTAAGTACGAAGACCGCTCTTGTGTCATACTGCGTTATTATATCATATAAAGCTTAAAATGATAACCAAGCCTATAGTAATTTTCCAGACAAGCCTACCTAAAATAGAGGGTTATCTTTGGGGATTTTACATGTAAGCGAACCCAATTCCATAGAAATAAAAAAAAGAGATCCTGAAAAATCAGGATCCCACTGCGTATGAATTGTTGCCCGTAAGTCGCAGCTGATTGTTGACTGCATGGCGAAGCTCATCAATGTCGAACGGCTTCGTGAAATGCATGATAGCCCCCAGCTCCGTAGCTTCCTTAATCATGTCCAGCTCACCATAAGCTGTCATCATGATCACTTTGATGGAAGGGTCAATGGCTTTGATATGCTTCAAAATATCCAGGCCGTCCATTCCGGGGATTTTCATATCCAGGAGCACAAGATCAGGAGAGGCCGATCTGACAATCTCAAGGGCCAGCTTCCCGTTGGAAGCCTGGTAGGTCTCATAGCCTTCGCTGCTGAACACTTCCATTAACAAAATGCGAATACCGTTCTGGTCATCAACAATAAGCAACTTCTTCTTCAATACGGTAACCTCCTCATTCCGCTTTCGTTTGTTTGTCGGAATTCCGTCCTGTCTAACGATCCTAACAAGATAAATTCGATACAAACACCGATATTCCTTCTTGTTTCTGCGGAAAGTTGAAAACTTTTACAATTAAAGAAGTTTCTGAAGAAGCAAATCGAATTGTGTTGTTATGGAATATGCTGTCGCATGAGGATCTATGACTAATTTTTCATTTGAAATGCCGCTTGAACGAAATGCTTGAACAAGGCTTGCGGACGGTTCGGACGCGATGTGAATTCCGGATGGAATTGCACAGCCAGGAACCAAGGATGATCCGGGCATTCAATGATTTCAACCAGTCGGCCATCTGGCGACGTACCGGTAATTTTCAAGCCGGCCGATTCCAGCATGTCACGGTATTGATTATTAAATTCGTAGCGGTGACGGTGTCTTTCGTAGACAAGCTCATCGTCGTAGCAGCGCATAGCGAGCGAGCCTTCCGCCAATTTGCATGGATACAATCCAAGACGCATTGTGCCGCCCAGATCTTCAATATCCTTCTGCTCAGGCAGAAGATCGATCACCGGATACGGCGTAGTCGGATTGATCTCGGAGCTGTTCGCTCCCTCCAGATTCAATACGGAACGCGCATATTCCACTACGGCTACCTGCATTCCCAAGCAAATGCCGAAGAACGGAATTTTGTTCTCGCGCGCATAGCGAATGGCAGAAACCTTGCCTTCGATGCCGCGATCGCCGAAGCCTCCCGGTACAAGAATGCCTTGTACACCCTTCAGCAGCTCTTCCACGTTGCCGTCGGTCACCTCTTCGGCGTTGACCCAACGAATTTTAATTTCCGTGTTGCTGTCGATTCCGGCATGCCCCAATGCTTCGACAATACTTAAATATGCATCATGCAGTGCAACGTACTTGCCGACAATGGCGATTTCCGTCGTATGCTTCAAGGATTTGACGCGCTGAACAAGGCTTTCCCATTCCGTCATATCCGGTTCATTCGTAGTCAGCTTCAAATGATTAACGACGATATCGTCGAGCCCTTGCTCACGCAGCATCATTGGTACTTCATACAAGGTATCCGCATCCAGACACTCGACTACCGCTTTCTCATCGATGTCGCAGAACAAGGCCAGCTTGCGCTTCATATCCTCGGACAACGGATGCTCCGTACGGCAAACGATAACATGAGGCTGAATGCCGATTCCGCGGAGCTCCTTCACGCTGTGCTGGGTCGGCTTGGTTTTGACTTCACCCGCCGCTTTCAAGTAAGGAATCAGCGTCACGTGGATGTACATGACGTTCTCACGTCCAATGTCGCTCTTAATTTGGCGAATAGCCTCGATGAACGGCAAGCTCTCGATATCGCCGACCGTACCGCCGATTTCAGTAATAACGACGTCGGATTGCGCTTCGCGTCCTGCGCGGAATACGCGATCCTTGATTTCGTTGGTAATGTGCGGGATAACCTGCACCGTTCCGCCCAAATACTCTCCGCGACGCTCTTTCGTAATAACGGAGGAATAGATTTTGCCCGTCGTTACGTTGCTGTTCTTGGATAAGTTAATATCGATAAAACGCTCGTAGTGACCCAAGTCCAAATCGGTTTCCGCGCCGTCATCGGTAACGAAAACTTCCCCGTGCTGGTATGGACTCATCGTTCCAGGGTCTACGTTAATATAAGGGTCAAATTTTTGAATGGTAACTTTCAGCCCCCGGTTTTTCAAGAGCCTTCCGAGCGATGCCGCTGTAATCCCCTTGCCCAATGAGGAAACAACGCCCCCCGTGACGAAAATATACTTGGTCATTATGTAACCCTCCAATATTGATAGTATTGCGCGAAATCAGTTCTCATAAACGGAAGGAAAGCAACAACTTCCGCGCCACAATCCATTTCACGTCCAACGGCGCGGAACGCACAAAAATCCCCCATAAAAAAAGAAAAAATGCCCCGACTTTGCGCGGGGCACTTTATAGTCAAGACATTCGTCATGATTCGATCTTTTCCAAAGCCCAGAAAATAGTTTACTCTGAACGCCCATCCCTGTCAAGAAGGAGGAGGGAATTGGTTTATTTCCGATCGTCGTCTTCATCCTCATCATCAAATTCTTCCTCTTCGGAATCATCCAATTCCTCGTCGGAGTCTTCCTCCAGATCGGTCTCCTCGATCTCCTCTTCAATCTCGTCCTCTTCGAAGAATTCGGTTTCTTCCTCTGCTTCTTCTTCCGATTCAAAGTCATCCTCGTCACGCACTTTGTCGAAGGAGTCGTAATCTTCCTCCTCAGCGAAATGATCTTCTTCCTCGGCGAACAGATCCTCATCGTCCAGATCGTCGTCTTCGTCGTTAATAATGCGCGGACGCTTGCCGCTGCCAACGGCATCCTCGGATTTCTCAACCGGATACCAGCGCTTCAATCCCCACAAATTCGTGCCGACACAAGCAAACCGGCCGTCTATATTGATCTCCGTATATAGTTGAGCGATAACCTGCATGACTTCATCTTCAGAGAGGCCTTTAATTTTGGCGATTTCAGCCATTAAATCACGGTAATAAAAAGGTGTATTCGCAGCTTTCAGCAATTCAAATGCTAGATCGACCATCGGCATTTCTTTTGCTTGCTCCGCACCGACCTTTAGAGTGTACTGTCCACTCATCCAAGCACATCCCTTCGAACATTTTACAAGAGTCCTAACTCATAATATCCATTATACTCATTTAGTAAACCTTATTTTATGTAAAAATGCAACTAGGAGTCTGTCCGCAGGACCGCTTTTTTTGCTGATAAAGACTCTGGTCCCCATCCTCCTCAAAATCTTTGCCGATCCCGTCCAAAGAAAGAAGCGAAGGAGAACTCCTTCGCCTTTGACTGTATCCGCGAGAGCCGAGTACAGATCTGCCCCAACTCCCATCTCGCTGAAGAGAATCGACCGACTCTCTCTATTTATCGTATGTGCAAGTTTCCCGAATGACACGGGTCCCAACCCAATTATTTATATAAAGGTTATGTGCACATGCCGCCGGACTTCCTCCCACATACGATATTGAAAAGCGTATGATTCCAGACGGCCGATGCATGGGGGGAAGATCAACTGTGAAACCATCCGCGTTTGTTGAATGGCTACATGGAGCCATGGAAGGTACAGGCAGCAGCGATTGCAAGCATATCATCCGATTCAACGACCCAATGCATTACTCAGCTTGCCTGCAACAAATTAAACGCCGCAAGAAGAAATGGACCCGGCTTAAGGAAGTCCAGCCGCTGCAAATCATTCACGCCCTTTCCTGCACCCTGAATTCCCCGGAGCTGTTGGCGGATCTCCCTTTTATCCAATCCGTTGAACCGGATACCTTGATGAAGGTTCATGCACCGAAATCTTTAAAGTCAGTTCAGTCTAACAGCGGAAAGTCAGCGAGCGAGACGCAGACGATTCCTTGGGGCATTCGGCATATCCGGGCCCCTCAAGCTTGGAAAAAATCCAAAGGGGACCGGATTCATATCGGGGTCATCGATACCGGGGCCGACTACACGCATCCGGATTTGCGCAACTGCCTGTCACACGGAATTAACCTGCTGAACCGGTTTCTGCTGCCCAATGACGATAACGGCCACGGGACCCACATCGCGGGTACGATCGCCGCATCCAGCCGCCAGCGCGGGATATTGGGAGTGGCTCCGGAAGCTCTGATTCATCCGGTGAAGGCATTCGATCATCAAGGCAGCGCGTTTGTTTCCGATATTATTAACGGCATCGACTGGTGCGTGAAAAATCAAATACACATTATTAATATGAGCTTCGGCATGAAAACGTACAGTAAAGCGCTGGAATTGGCCGTGCGCAACGCGTATGAGGCTGGCGTCATCGTCGTAGCCTCCTCCGGCAACGAAGGCAAGAAAGCGGGAATTGATTACCCTGCCAGACTTCGTCAGGTGATCGCCGTAGGGGCGACAACCCGGCGCGGGCAGATCGCTCCCTTCAGCAACATCAGCAAAAAAATCGACATTTATGCCCCAGGTGAGAGAGTATATTCCACTTGGCTGCGAGGAAAATATCACGAATTAAGCGGTACCTCGATGGCGACTTCGCACGTCACCGGCGTGATCGCTCTTATGCTTGCCAAAAAGCCGGGCCTAAAGCCGATGCAGGTAAAAACCATCATCAAGAAAAACGCCAAGCTGATTTTGAAAGCAAACAGAACCAGCTTCGGTATCAAGGAAATCAATGCGATGAGAGCCGTCGGCGCAGTATCAAAAACGGTTTCGAGCGGAGACTGATGCAACCGCCCGAAACCGTTTTTTTGTTTGTCTTCGCTTATTCGGCTTACTGCCGCAAAGCAATCGTCACCTTTAACCGGAAGGAGCCGGATTTCTCCCCCGCCACATACAAGTCATAGCTCCAATCGACGGTCCCGAGACCCTCCAACAGATCGATGATCATGGAGGTCGTGTCCGTGTGCAGCTCCAGGCTGCCTTGAGGCATCTCATAGCTCCCCCGGCAGCTTTGGCCCTGTACGAACGTAAGCTCCGATCGCACGCTCCCGCTCCGTAATAACCGGATGCGGTCACGCTCCAGCTTGATTGTCGTCATCGTCCCCGACATCTCCGGATCGGCTTCTTCATATCGCAAATAATAATGATCGCCCTTTGGGAACAGCTCTCCCTGAACGGACTGCTGCATGCGCTGGTCCTCAGAGAAGCTCTCTATCACGACCGATACTGCCTTCTTCATCTTTCCCGCACCTCCCGCTACACGCAACAGTGTAACGAAACGGGAGCCTTTTTTCAAGGAAAGGACTAAGGCTGCAAGTGAAGGATCGCAATCCCGTTAGGATCAAGCTCCAGCGAGCTATCAACGGACCGGCCGCTGATCAGGTCCACGAAAGCCCCTTCCGGAAGCCCCACGCTGGTTTTCTGTCCGTTATGGTTCAGCACGAAGATATAGCGGTCCCCGTTCGCCGATCGGCGTACCGTCGCCTCCACACCCGCAGGCGCCGTAACAGGAGCCTGCAGCTCCAATTCGGCCAGCAGGCCGCCCACGAGCTGCTTGATGTAGCCAGCCTCAGGCTGCGTGCCTACATAATAGGCCTTCCCACTTCCGAACGTATGTTCCGTAACGGCCGGAGAGCCTGCAAAGAAATCGGAAGAAAAGGATGCCAGAGCTTCGGCTCCCTCAAGCCGTATTATATCGGCCCAAAGATTGCAGCTGAACTCCCCGCCTCCGGTTATGCTGATGCCATTGGTTTGGCCCGGCAGCATAGGATCGAATTCCTCCACACAGATCCCAAGCAGCTTGCGAAGCGGTGCCGGGTATCCGCCCAAGTGGATGCGGTCATTCTCGTCAACGATGCCGCTGAAGAAGGTCGTTAGCAGCGTACCTCCGTTCTGCACGTACGATTCCAAATTGGCTGCGACGCCGGGAGCGACCATATACATTGCAGGCGCAATAACCAGCTTGTAGCTGCTTAAATCGGCGTTCGGCTGCACGAAGTCCACGCCGACATTATGCTCGAATAAAGCCTGGTAATACTGCTTGACCTGCTCCAGGTACAAGATGTCTCGGCTCGGCTTGGAGTCCAGTTCCAGCGCCCACCAGTTATGCCAGTCGAAGATCATCGCCACACGCGCCTCCACGCGGGAATCGACCAGGGCGTCAAGCCGTTTCAGCTCTTGTCCGAGCTGTTCGACTTCACGATAAATGCGGCTGTTCTCATCTCCGGTGTGCGTCACCATAGCGCCATGGAACTTCTCCGCACCGGCCTGGGATTGCCGCCACTGGAAGAACATCACGCCGTCCCCCCCATGGGCAATCGTCTGATAGCTCCATAGGCGCATAACGCCGGGACGCTTAAGCGGATTCTGCTGCCGCCAGTTCACCTGGCTTGTTACCTGCTCCATGAGAATAAACGGCTGCCCGCCCTTCAAGCTGCGCATCAAATCATGCTGCATGGCGGCAAATACCGGAATCCCCGCCGTCGGCTCTGGATAGCTGTCCCAGGTAACCACGTCCAGATGCTTGGCCCATTCGAAATGATCCAGCGGCTTGAAGGCTCCCATGAAATTCGTCATGATCGGCAAATGCGGCGTAATTTCCTTCAGAATCCGCTGCTCGCCCAAATAGGCGTCAAGCAGGCTGTCGGACATGAAGCGCTTGTAATCCAGCTGTTGGCCTGGGTTCGGGTACGTCGGTGTTTTGCCGGGCAGACCGATTTCTTCCCAGTCATAATATTTTTGGCTCCAGAAATTCGTTCCCCAGCGGGCATTCAGCTCATCAATCGTTCCGTAACGCTTTTGAAGCCATACGCGAAACTCCCGGGTACATTCCTCGCAGAAGCATTGGGAAATATGGCACGCATACTCGTTGTTGATATGCCACATAGCAAGTGCAGGATGGTCCTTATACCGTTCTGCCAGCTTGCGGACCAGCCGCTGTCCGTACAGGCGGAACGCCTTGCTGTTAGGGCAGTAATGCTGGCGCGAGCCTTGAGCGTAACGGGCCCCGTTCTCATCTACGGGCAACGACTCGGGATGCAGCTTCGCCAGCCATGCAGGCGGCGATGCGGTAGCGGTTGCCAGGTCCGCCATAATGCCGTGCTCGGCCATCAAATCCATCAGGCGGTCCAGCCATGCAAAATCGTATGTTTCCGGTCCCGGCTGCAGTGCAGCCCAGCTGAAGATACCGACGCTGACAATGTTGACGCCAGCCTTGTTCATCAAACGCATATCGTCTTTCCATACTTCCTCCGGCCATTGCTCCGGATTATAATCTCCCCCATAGAACAAATGGGGAAGCTTAACATTTTTGGATACGGTCATAACGAAACCTCCTCAAAATAGGATCATATGCATAGGATAAATCTTATTGAGGTGCTATTTCAATCGGATCATTTTCTTGTTAATATGAATATATTCATATTGGTTTCTACGGAAGCATAAGGCGGTGTCTCTACCCTTTGGACTACAATATATTCGGCGTCATGACGGAAATGGATTTGAAATATCCGATCTATATTACGAATGCGGGCGGCTGGCGCAATCAGGAGCCCATGCACCGGGAGAAGGGCTTCCCCGACTACCAGTGGATTCAGACGGTGAGCGGGGCCGGTCAGCTGGAGGTCGGCGGCAAGCTATATACGGTAAGTGAGGGACAAGGCATGTTCCTGCTTCCTAATGAGAAGCACGGCTATGCTCCGGTCCGCGAGCCCTGGACAGTCAAATGGGTGACGTTCAACGGAGCTCATATGGCTGAGCTGCTGGCTTCCATGCATTTCGATACATCGACCATCCTATATTTAAGCAATCCCGATGTGACACTTAATAAAATCAATGCCATCGTCTCGATCCTGCAATCGGAAGATCCGCTGCGGGGAGCGGAATGCTCCTCCCTCGGCTATCAGCTGCTGCTCGATCTGTTCCTGTACGCCTCCCGTTCGGAGGTCCGTACCAAAAGGCAGCATGCGGAGCAGCTCGCTCCGGCATTTCTGTATATCGAGGCCCACTATCACGAGACCATCAGCTTGCAGCAGCTTGCCGACCAGCTCGGAGTCACTCCCCAGCATACCTGCCTGCTGTTCCAGCAGACGCTCGGCATCCGTCCCTTTGCCTACTTGACCCGCTACCGGCTGCGAAAGGCAAAGGAGCTGCTGCTCAAGCAGCCGAATACGGAGGTTCGCGATATCGCCCGCAGCGTCGGGTACGAGGACAGCAGCTACTTTATCAAGCTGTTCAAAAAGCAGGAAGGGATTACCCCGAGCAACTTTCGCAAAATTCACCGCCTGGCTTGACAGCAACCTTTGCCCTGCGTAGAGCGTAAATACCATATTAATAGTTTTTCCAAAATAAGGAGCGGTGTGCATCATGCTGTTAGTCATGAGTTATCAGGCGGTATGGAATTGCAGTGTTCCTCCCTATAGGGCGGACCTGGCTGATATCCTCTGCCCGGTGAAATATGAACATCCTCGGCGTATGGGGCGTGCCCTATGACCTCCAAGCTCAGCAGAAGATCTTTTCTGAAGCATGCGCTGTCCGGCTTCGCGCAGCTTGCCGTATTATCCGCAGGCGGTTACGGTTACGCACGCTATGCCGAACCTCGCTGGCTGCAAACCAAGCATCTGACCTTAACGCTGAAGCGGCTGCCTCCCGCCTTTAACGGGATGCGGATCGTCCAATTCAGCGACGTACATCTCGGGTTCCATTATACAGCGGAGCAGCTCTCTCATCTGGTCGGCATTATCCAGTCCCATGAACCCGATCTGATCTGCTTTACCGGCGACCTGTACGACTACGTCGTTCTGGAAGACGCCCCTGCGGTTATCCAGGCGTTGTCCCGGCTGGAAGCCCCCCTCGGCAAAGGAGCCGTTCTTGGAAATCACGATTACTACGGCAAGGAGCCGAAGAAAATTACGAAGATTTTGGCCGACAGTGGCTTCTATGTCTTGAACAACCAGTCCGTCGCCCTGAACCGGGGCAAGGATTACATATGGCTGAGCGGCATAGAAGATATGTGGAACGGGCAGCCGGACATCGACAAGGCGATGCAATCCGTGCCCCCTAACGACTTTGTGCTGCTGCTGTCCCATTGTCCCGATTTCGCCGATATCGCTCTTCAATATCCGATCGATTTGCAGCTATCCGGTCACAGTCACGGCGGCCAGGTGCGGCTTCCCTTCTATGGCCATATCGTCACTCCCGAATACGCCAAAAAATACGTAGACGGCCTGTATATTTTGGGCGACGGCAAGCTGCAGGTCTATACCAATCGGGGCATCGGCGTGTCCCAATACCCGGTCCGGTTTTACTGCCGTCCGGAGCTAACGGTCTTAACCCTGCAATCGGGGTAAGCTTGCCGTACGAAGACCCGCAAAATGGAGCCTCGATTCTTAAGCCCATGGAATGAATAAATTATGTAAAAAGGCAGCCCCTGCGCCATCGGCGCAAGAGCTGCCTCTTTCTATTGCATCTATTATTTCACTAGTCCGAGCAAAATTTCTCTGATAAGCTTAGCCGCTACAATTTGCGTCTGCTCCGTCGGATCGTAGGCAGGGGCTACCTCCACCACATCGGCGCCAACGACATTCAGGTTAGCCGCAGCCATTGCATGAATTGCAGCCAGCAGCTCCTTCGAGGTGATGCCGCCCGCTTCTGCGGTACCGGTACCCGGTGCGCAGGAAGGATCGAGGACATCGATATCGATAGTCAAATAAACCGGACGACCCGCCAGCTCCGGAAGCACCTTTTTCAAAGGCTCCAATACTTCGAACGGATGGAAGTTGATATTCTCGCGGGCATAGCGGAATTCTTCGCGGGAGCCGGAGCGGATACCAAACTGGTAAATGTTGCGTCCGCCCATTAACTCAGCCGCTTTGCGAAGCGGTGTGGAGTGCGACAGCGGTTCGCCTTCGTACTGCTCGCGCAAATCCGCATGAGCGTCGAAATGAACGATCGCCAAATCAGGGTATTTGGCATAAACCTCGCGGAAGATCGGCCAAGAGCACAGATGCTCTCCGCCAAGACCGAGCGGGAATTTGCCGTCATTCAGCAAGCCGCGGACATATTCACCGATGATATCCAGGCTGCGCGCCGCATTGCCGAAAGGCAGCAGCAAATCGCCTGCATCGAAGTACTTTATGTCCTCGAGGCTTTTGTCAAGATAAGGGCTGTACTCCTCCAGACCGATCGACACTTCGCGGATACGCGGAGGGCCAAAGCGGGAGCCTGGACGGAAGCTGACCGTAAAGTCCATAGGCATACCATATATAACGGCTCGGGATGCCTCGTAATCATCAGAACTTAAAATAAATACGTTACCGGAATAAGCTTGATCCAAACGCATGCGTGACACTTCCTTACTTTAGAGATATTTATTTCGTAAGATCTTCTACGAATTTCGGCAAGGCGAAAGCCGCTTTATGCAGTCGAGGCGTGTAGTACTTCGTCTCGATTTCAGGAATTTTCGTCTCATCGACCTCGAGCGGATCGTACTTTTTGCTGCCCATCGTGAAGGTCCACAAGCCGCTTGGGTACGTCGGAATATTCGCGCAGTATACGCGTACGATCGGGAAGATTTCTTTTACATCACGGTTTACCGTTTGGATCAAGTCCGCCTTGAACCAAGGATTGTCCGTTTGCGCTACGAAAATACCGTCTTCCTTCAATGCTTCGAAGATGCCTTGATAAAATCCGCGGGTGAACAGCTCTACTGCCGGTCCAACCGGCTCCGTAGAGTCGACCATAATGACATCGTATGTATTTTTATGATCATGGATATGCATGTAGCCGTCGTTCACGATAACCTCTACGCGGGGGTTATCCAGCTGCCCTGCGATTTCCGGCAAGTACTTCTTGGAATACTCGATTACTTTACCGTCGATTTCTACAAGTACCGCTTTCTCCACTTCCGGGTGCTTCAGCACTTCGCGGATAACCCCGCCGTCGCCGCCGCCTACAACCAGCACATGCTTAGGATTAGGATGCGTGTAAAGCGCAGGGTGCGCCACCATTTCATGGTACACAAACTCATCCTTAATCGTAGTCATCACCATGCCGTCCAAAACAAGCATGCGTCCGAATTCTTCTGTATCGATCATGGCGAGGTCTTGAAAGGCGGTCTTCTCCGTTACAAGCGTCTCACGAATTTTTGCGGTAATGCCGAAACTTTCGGTTTGCTTCTCCGTGTACCACAATTCCATTATCAGTTCACCCTTCCTTCTTCATCATACCGGTTCATTCCAGGTCCTGAAGCGTATGGTTTTTTCCTATTCCAAACGGGCCGATTTCCTGCGTTATCTGCTTCTGGTTTTGCGTCAAGTTGTATTATAGTGTATCCACCCGAAAATGCAAATACAAACCGGATGAAATTCGGAACCTTTAAAAAAAATTAACGCGGATGCCGCATTCCTTGAATAGCCGTTTCTATGTTTTTCCATAATGGAAAGTAAGGACTCTTATAAGCTTGGGTTGAAATAGCCCTACAAAGCGGGCACTGGCCTTGAGCCTAGTCCAGTCCTTTTTTTGGGGGAGCTCCAAAATTATAATGTTGTATGAAAGGAGGGATGATCGTGTCCGATGCGAAAAAGAACAAACCGGCCGAGCCGGACGAGCTTCGCTGGTTCCGAAAGCTGAAATCGGCTGTCTCGCTCACTTTCTCTACGCTCCTTATGACTACGGCCGTCATCTTCATCCTGCTGTTATATATGCGTTCCCAGGCGCTGCCGGTCTCCAAAATGGGTCCCTCGACCGAAATGTACGATATGCACGGAGAGGTGCTGGAAACATTAAACGGGGGAAAAAACCGCCAGGAGGTTCCTCTTGACAACATTTCCCCTTATTTGGTCGAAGCGACGCTGGCCATTGAGGATCGTAATTTTTACAATCATTACGGCTTTGATCTGCGCGGGATCGCACGGGCGGCCGTCGTCAACCTGCAGCATATGGCCAAGGTTCAGGGGGCCGGTACGATTACGCAGCAGCTGGCCCGGAATCTGTACTTATCACACGAGCGCACATGGTCGAGAAAGCTGAAGGAAACGTACTACGCCGTCCAAATGGAATTGCATATGACCAAGGACGAAATATTGGACGAGTATTTGAATCAAATTTATTACGGGCATTCCACCTACGGCATTCAGGCGGCGGCCAAGCTGTTCTTCGGCAAGGATGCCAAGGATTTGACGCTTGCCGAAAGCGCCATGCTGGCCGGTATTCCGAAAGGTCCCCGCTACTATTCTCCCTACTATGATATGAAAAGCGCAAAGGACCGGCAGGAAACGGTGCTCCAAACGATGGTCCATGCCGGCATCATCAGTCAGGGACAGGCCGATCAGGCGGCTAAGGAAAAGCTGACAATCCTGCCGTTGGAGCCCCGCAAACCGGCGATCGCGGGCTACTTCCGCGATTATGTGCGCAGTGTGGCGACGGAAAAGCTGGGCATTACGGAGGACCAGTTCGATGACGGCGGCCTGAAAATCTATACGACGCTGGATATCAATACCCAGAGGGTCGCCGAAGAAACCGTGAGCTCCCAATTGGAGCCCTATCCGGAGATGCAGGCCGCACTGGTGGCAATCGACCCGCGCAACGGCTACGTCAAAGCGATGGTCGGCGGACGCAACTACAGCGAGAATCAATATAACCGGGCATTGTCCAATACCCGGCAGCCGGGCTCTTCCTTTAAGCCGATCATGTATGTCACCGCGCTTCAGCAAAAGCAGTATACCCCGGTGACACGGTTTAAAAGCGAGCCTACGACATTCACCTATGACAACGGAAAGCAAACGTACACGCCGAGCAACTTCGATAACAAGTATTTTGACTGGATCGATCTGCGGCAGGCGATCGCCAAATCGGACAACATCTTCGCCGTTCATACCATACTGGACGTAGGGCCGGAGAATGTCATTGCGATGGCGCGCAAAATGGGCATCAACAGCCCGATGAAGCCGCTCCCCTCGCTAGCGCTTGGCACCTTCCCGGTAAGCCCGTTCGAGATGGCGTCCGCCTTCGGCATCTTCGCCAACCAAGGCGTCCGGGTCGAGCCTACAATCATCACCCGCATCGAAGACAGCTACGGGCGGGTTCTGTATCAGGCGAATCCGGCCAAGGAAACGGTCATCCCGCCTGCTTACACTTACGTCATGACGCAGCTCATGGAGAGCGTATTCGAGACGGGGGGCACCGGCAACCGCGTCTCCGCCGTGCTGAAGCGTCCGGTTGCGGGCAAGACCGGCACCACCAACACAGACGCCTGGCTGGTCGGCTATACGCCCGAGCTGTCGACGGCCGTCTGGGTCGGTTATGACAAAGACCGGAACATCAATGCGGTAGAATCGCATCTGGCCGCCCCTATCTTTGCGGAGTTTACGGAGCATGCGCTGGAATCGGTTCCGCCGAAGCTGTTCCCGATCCCCGACGGGGTGACCAGCGTCTACATTGATCCGGCGACAGGCAAGCTGGCGAATGATGACTGCCCTAACTCCAGAATGGAAGCCTTCGTGCAGGGAACCGAGCCTACCGACTACTGCACCGAGCAGAAGAAAGAGCCTGTGAAGCCGGCCAAGCCAAAAGGCAACGGCACCTGGTGGGAAGATCTGAAGCGCTGGTGGAACGATTAATGAGGGAGCCGCATCGGATACGGTGCGGCGAGTCTGTTAAAAAAACCGAAAATCTGAAAATTCGCTTCGGTCCCCCGGTGAGGTATCCCCTTCCGGCCGCTGTTGTTCTCGGGAAACTTTGATTATATACGCTTTATAGCGGGGATTTCCCGAAAACAAAGGCGAACGCTATCGCTCCTACAAAGGATACCCCGCCTGTCACCTTTTCCATTTTCTGCATGATAGGTTTTTTCAACGACCTGGCCGCATCGGATACGGTGCGGCTTTTTTGCTTTTTTAGCCAAATTCCTTCCATATTATGACACACAGCTATGCTATACTATGAGGACAACATTGGAGGTGCGTTTATGGGGCTTCATTCCATTCTAACTGCGGCAAAAAGCATCACAGAGCGGCTGGATACGGCCGGCATCCCTTATGCTTCCGGCGGAAGCGGCCTATTGTACAGCCTCGGGCTCACAGAGCAGGTTCGCGACTGGGATATCACGACGGAGGCACCGCTTGAGGATGTGGAGAAAGCACTGAAAGGAATTTCGTGGACCAGGGCCGTCAGCGGGGATTATCCCTTTGCAAGCAGCTACCGGCTTTCCATCACACACGGTTCCCTTCCTGTAGATCTGATAGGCGGCTTCGCGATTCATACGGATGCCGGATTATGCCGGCTGTATTCCCATTCCTCCCGCGTATGGGAAGGCATCCCTATGGGGAGTCCCGAAGTATGGGCGGCCGCCTATGCATTGATGAACCGTGAGGAGAAGGCGAATAAGCTATTCTCCTATTTGACCGAAAGCGGAGCGGACCAGGAGAGGCTGCAGCAGCTGCTGCAGGAACCGCTGCCAGAGCCTGTCCGCAGCAGACTTCTCGCTTTAACAATATGATTTTCAATGCAGGTCAAGCGTTAGCCGGATATCAGAAACTTTTGCGCCATTTGCCGCGTTATATACCATACAAACTAATTTTTCCATAGGTAAGGTTGGGAAATGATGAAGCTAAAATGGAAGCTTACGGCTGTCATCGTGCTGATTGCCGCTCCGATCTTCACTGTATTCACGATTAACAGCATTGTGAAATCCTCCGCGGCACCGTACATTGTCAGTGTTGAGGAGGCTCCTAAGGCCGAGGCTATTCTTGTTCTGGGTGCAAGGGTATATCCTAACGGCTCGGTATCCAGCATGCTGGGAGACCGATTGGATGCGGCCCTTGAGCTCAAGGAGGCAGGCAAAGCGGACCGGTTCATTGTGAGCGGTGATCACGGCAGAATGGATTACGACGAGGTCAATACGATGAGACGCTATCTGGAGCAGCGAAATGTAGAACCGGAGCATATCTTCATGGATCACGCCGGATTTAGCACATATGAAAGCATGTACCGCGCTAAAGATATTTTCCAGGCGAAAAAAATCGTGATCGTGACCCAGGAGTACCATCTGATGCGCGCTGTCTATACCGCCCGGCAAATGGGTTTGGATGCTTACGGCGTCGCCTCGGACAGGCAGCAATACGCCGGGATGCCGCGCTACGAAACCCGCGAGGTATTAGCCAGGAACAAAGACTTTCTTTATGTAAATTTATTAAAGCCTAAACCGACTTATTTGGGGGACCCGATTCCCGTGATGACCTCTGACGGAAGAATCACCTCTGACGGCAAATCATAACGAACTCAGGTGAACAGAAGCTATGCCTATGAAGCTGCAAGCTGACATTGTCCATATACGCCCCCTCGCTCTATCCGATGCCGAAGCGCTGCATCGCCTTCGCACCGAGAACCGGGAATACCACCGGCTGTTTGAGCCGGTCCGCCCGGACGACCATTTTACGCTTGAGTTCCAGGAGGAACAAATTCGCCTAAGCCTGGTAAATGCGCAAAACGATACCAGCTACAGCTTCGGTATTTTTTTAAATGAAAGCGAGCATTTAATTGGACGCGTTAACCTATCCTCTGTATTCCGGGGGCCTTGGCAAAACGCTAATATCGGCTATTATTTAGATAAAGGGCATACAGGCAAAGGCTATGCGACGGAAGCCGTCAAGCTGACCGTACATTGCGCCTTCCACCATTTGAAGCTGCATCGCGTCCAAGGCGCTGTTATGCCCCGCAATACACCTTCCATCCGTGTGCTTGAGAAAGCAGGTTTTCGTTACGAGGGCTTAGCCCGAAACTACTTGCATATTCATGATGTGTGGGAGGATCATAATATTTATGCAATTACCTGTGAGGAGCAGCAGCAGGATCTTCCTTAATTTCAGGTAGCCAGGAGGGCTGCATAATGCAAAAAATAGCTGTCATATCCGATATTCACGGCAACATTCCGGCTCTCGATGCAGTGCTAGAGGACATACGCCAGCGGGGAGTCACGGCTATCTATTGTTTGGGAGATTTGGTCGGTACCGGCCCTCATCCGGCCGAAGCCGTTGATACCATCAAGGAGCTGTGTCCCGTCGTTGTAATGGGAAACTGGGATCATCTATTGACCAAGCCTAGTCAGGACGAGGTTCTCCAGTGGCATCAGCGCCGGTTAGGGGAGGAACGCCTCCGCTGGCTCGGGCAGCTTCCCTTCTCCCACGATTTTATGATGAGCGGCAAGAAGATCCGGTTGTTTCACGCATCCCCGGTCAGTGTGTATACGCGCATTCAGCCGTGGGATTCAATGGAAAGCCGGCTCACCATGTTTCATAATACCGACCAGACAGGAGGAACGGATGGCAGCGAGCTGCCCGATGTCGTCGGCTACGGAGACATTCACAACGCCTACTCCCAAAATCTGCGCGGAAGAACGCTGTTTAATGCAGGCAGCGTAGGCAACCCTCTCGACATCCCGCAGGCCTCCTATGCCATATTGGAAGGGCAGCTCGACAGCTCCGTTCCTTCCGCCTTCTCCATCCAGCTTGTCCGGGTTCCTTATGATATCGAGCTGGCCGTCCGTCTGGCGGAGCAGGCCGATATTCCGCTGCTCGAACCGTACAGCCGCGAGCTTCGAACAGGGCGTTACCGCGGCTTGAAGGAATAATTCTATTTTTGTCCAACACAAAAAGGCAGACCGAGGTCTGCCTTTTTGCTGTCCTAGTATATGTTGCATATACTGAGCAATAGTATACATCGTTCGCGAGGACTTATACAATGGAAGTCACATAATGTACATAATTTTATGCCAGCGCTTCCTTCAGCGCCTCATCTGAGTTTTCCCACATCTCCGGGTTGTACTCCATAAGCAATTTTCGCAAGGCCGCCTTCTCCCGGGCCGGCAAATTTTCCAGCATGATCCGGCGTTTTAGCGCATAATCCATCCGGTTTACATGGTCAGCCAGGATCTTCCACCCGCGTCTTGCCTCCGGATCGACCGACATTTCGCAGGACGTCACACCCGCATAATAAGAGCCGGATTCCCTGCGGTCTGCCGCTACCCAAACGATCCAGCAGGTGCGCCCGTTCGGGACGTCCTCCTTGTTTGTCGAGAATTTGATGCCCTTCTCCACTTTGCTCTTCGCATGCAGAGCTCCCATATCGAGATACGCTTCGTCCCCATCGATAATGACGCTGGACAGCTGGCTCAGGTCGATAGATCCTGCGCCAAAGCCGCGATGCTCCACCTTGCCGCTGACAATGTTGAGGGAGTTCAATTTTTTCGGCTTATCCGCCGCTTGATCCTTATTTATATCCATTAATGGCACCATCCGTCTTTAATGTTATCGTCTTGCCCGTTCCTTCTATTTTAGCTAAAATGCCCCCCCTATTTCCACTAAAAACGAAAAATTATTGATACAGCCCTCAGCGGACAGGGTAAGCAGCCTGAAAAATTTCTTTTGTACCGAGCAGAAATAATCCTCGTCCCACAAACATATACATGCTGTAGATGCTTGTCAACGGGGTGAAAAATAGATGAAAAATGTTATCGGCAACCGACTCGCGCAATGGTGTCTTCTCGTAGTCCTTGCCAGCGGAGCAACCTTTGCAAGCCAAGCCCTGCCGGGCGCTAGCCTTCCGCAGCAAGCTCCATTCTCTCTATCCGACCTGCGCGAGGGTGCGGAACTATTAGGCTCGCTCGCACCGAATCCCGTCGCCATGACCTCCTCATCATTGAAGGGAGAGCCCGACTTTCAACCGTATCAATTCGATCTGTCTCAAGCGGACGGCTCCTCGCTGGGTCTTCAGCTCCAGCCTCTGGCCAAGCCCGTGGCAGCACGTATGAACGAGCCAGCAACGCCGGCGCCTCCCAGCTTGCCGGCCAAGCCTATCGAGAAGCCTGCCCCGCAGCCGCTCAGCTCCCGCATCGTCGAGTATCATATGAACGTCGAGCTGGATGCGGCGAAAAAGCAGATTGCCGGCACTCAGACGCTGACCTGGAAAAATCCCGGAAGCCAGCCGGTACAAGAGCTTTACTTCCACATGTACCCGAATGCGTTCAAATCCAAAAAAACGACCTTCATGAAAGAGTCCGGCGGCAAGCTGAGGGAAGATAAAAGCACAGAAAACAATACAGGGAATATGGACATCAGCAGTATCAAAACGTTAGAGGGCGAGGAGCTCGTCTCCAAAATGGAGTATGTTCAGCCCGACGACGGTAACAAGGATGACCAGACCTTGATGAAAATCACCCTGCCCAAGGCGGTGAACCCCGGAGAGCGAATCACGCTGAAAACCAACTTTTCCGTTCAGTTCCCTTCTGTGTTCGCCAGGATGGGGTACGCCGACGATTTCATCATGGCTGGGCAGTGGTTCCCGAAGGTAGCCGTCTATGAGCCGGCAGGTACCAGAGGACGCACGGCCGAGGGCTGGAATTTGCACCAATATCACGGCAATTCGGAGTTTTATGCGGATTTCGGCATTTTTGACGTACGCATCAAAGTGCCGTCCAGCTACACAGTTGCAGCCACCGGTTTTCCGACGAAGCCGCCTGCGGACGACGGGAAGACGAAAACCTATTCGTTCTATTCCGATGACGTGCATGATTTTGCCTGGGCCGCCTCCCCTCATTTCATTTATTATGAAGAGCCCTACGCCACCCAGCAAATTCCGGGCGTCCGCATCAAGCTGTATCTCGATCCCAAGCACGAGCAGCTGAAAAACCGTTACATGACCGCCGCCAAAAAAGCATTGGCACGGTTCTCCCAATGGTATGGCAGCTACCCGTACTCCACGCTCTCGATCGTTGTACCGCCCGAGAACGGCAATGGAGCAGGTGGCATGGAATACCCGACACTCGTCACCGGTTGGGGAGCAGCCAGCGAACAGCCGGACCTGGAGCTTGAGCGGGTAATCGTACATGAAATTGGACATCAATTCTGGTATGGCATGGTCGCGAACAACGAGTTCGAGGAAGCTTGGCTGGATGAGGGCTTTACCTCCTATGCCGAGGATAAGCTGATGGAGCTGGAGTACGGCGTTAAGCCGAATCTGCTCGTGGAGTCCAGCTATATGACTTCTCCGGCAGCGCTCAAGCTGGATTCCTGGGCGTACCGGGGCCACAATCAATATGCCGAGAACGTCTACATCCGGGCCAAGCTGGTATTAAAGTCGCTCGAGCAGCAAATCGGCCGGGATACGATGGACCGTGTGATGAAGACCTATTTCCAGCGCTGGAAGTTCAAGCATCCGACGACCTCCGATTTCCAGAAGGTACTGGAGGACGTGACCAAGACGAGCTGGGCAGCCTTCTTCGATCAATATGTCTATAACGGCCTTATGGTAGACTACGCCGTGACCGGCATTCACAGCAAGCAGGTTGTCCAGGAAGGACAGCCCTTATATGAGAATACGGTCCGTATTCAAAGGTTCGGGGGAACCTATTCTACGATTCCCATCCGCTTCCATTTTGCCGATGGCTCGCAAATTGATAAAACCTGGGACGGGATCGACGCCGACGTCCAGTTCAAGCTGAATCACACGGCGCCTTTGGATTACGCTTCTATCGACCCGCATTACTCTATCGTGCTGGAAAACAAGCGAATCAACAGCTTTATGAAAACTAATGTGGACAGCAAGCTATCCATTCGCTGGAATGTCGGTGTGGTCAAATTAATCGAGACCTTGTTCGGCTGGGTCGCATGGTGAGGTGAGCAAGCGCTTATGTTGAATTTAATAAAAAAAGGATTGGGCTTAACCTGGAACCAGCCTTTTACCGTATGCACTCTATTTATTTATAATCTGCTGTGGGGGCTCGGGCTCTTCGAATGGATCCACTCCATCGTCTTCCCCTTGCTCCGCCGCTATCCCGGCAAAGAGCAGGCCCGTGAAGCGGTACAGCTCTTCTGGATCGAAGGCCAGTTCCAATTGACGAAGACCGACCTCGTGCAGCCTTACCTTCTGTGGGGGCTCGGGCTGCTGCTGGCCCGCATGCTGCTCACCCCGGTGCTGAACGCCGGTGTATACTACTCACTTAAGCATACCGAATTAAACGCCGGTTACCGGTTCGTCCAAGGGATACGTGAGCTGACCTTACCGTTCTTCGGCTACTATCTGGCCCAAATGGCGCTGCAGCTCGGCCCGCTGTACTGGCTGATCCCCAAAGCAGCCCAGCTGTACAGCAAGCAAGCAACACTGTATGCGGCTGCGCAGGAATTGCTGCCTTGGCTCGGCGCCTATCTGGCCTACATGTTTATTCTGCAGACGCTGTTTATGTATCTGCAATTCGGGAAAGTATGCGGAAAGTCATCCTTATTCTCCGTATCCCTCCTGCTGCGCAACGTTCTTCCTGCCCTGTTGATCGCTGTCACGGTCGCACTGATCGGCCTTCTTATTACCGCCGCCGTCGTGACATCCACCATGATATGGGCCGGATTCCTTGCTCTTCTCGGCTTTCAAGCCTACCGCTTCATCCATATGTTCTGCAAAATGTGGGAGATCACGGCTCAATACGCGCTTTGGTCCGCCAAAAGCGAATAGCTTCCCCCGATGTCCTGACCGGCAGAGAGAAACAAACGGACCCGCTAAATTTTAAAAAACATCAAAAAAACCGTCCGCTTCCCCTTGGAAGCTGCGACGGTTTTTTCGTGTTACAGGGTTCAGGGTTACATCCCAATTCATGCCACCCGATGTGAGATAACAGATTTTATCCATAAAGTCAATAGCCCGTTAAATCGGGCAACCTCACTACAGACAGTAATGTTCCACGATTTGGACGACGCCCATGTCAAACGACTCAGCATTTTGTCGAAATATGGATGGAAACGCCCCGTTTCCTCCCAATGATTTTTCATTGTAAACCTTTTCATCTACTGCTTTTTTAGAAATTTCGAGAAATATAGCAAAAAAACCTTTATAATTGTGAACTTTTTATGACAGCGGGAGGAAAACTGCATATTTGATCGAATTGTTGTAGTCGTAACAAAAATAACGTACATATTGCCGAATTTCCACAGCGGAAAACGGGGGATCCAAATACCCGGGTGAATTGATCTCGCAACAGAGTGATCATAGGGAGCCTTCAACCGAACCCTTAAGCTAACCTCGTAGGCATCGGAAGGGGAAAATTTCCTTTGAAAAAGTTTTTTGGTTTTGCCGTTTCTGTGGCACTGTTTTGCAGCATTCAAGTAGGAAGCGCTTTTGCGGAAACGCCGCTAAGTCAAGCCGTGAACGAAGAGCTGGGAGCGCCTTATAAATGGGCGGGCACCACAGCAAAAGGCTTTGATTGCTCCGGCTACACTTCCTTCGTCTTCGCAAAATTCGATATCGATTTGCCTCATACGTCTAAAGGACAAGCAGCGATCGGTACAACGGTGTCCCAAGATGAGCTACGCCCAGGCGATCTTGTGTTCTATAACACGGATGGCAAAGGAATCTCACATGTCGGTATTTATGTTGGTGACGGAAAGTTCTACCATTCCGCCACAAACAAAGGCGTTACCGTGACCAAGCTTAGCGATTCCTACTACGCCAAGCGTTTTGTCACAGCGAAACGCATCCTGTCGGAAGAGCAGTACCAAGCTGTGATGACCGACAGCAAATAGAAGCATCGCGCAACTATTTTTTGAAGCCCTCAGCGTTTGCCTCCGTTACGTCTCCAGCGTCCGGACAAGCCTGCAGGGCTCTCTTTCTTCTATACGATTGGTTACCCGAAAAAGTTCCACTTGAACCCGTTTTCTCGCCCTTCCAATTTCGACCAGGTGAGTAAACCTAGAGACTCACGTCTCGAAAGGAATCCTTCACTCGCTTCCCCGCTTCAGTACCGCATCCGACATCCTTACAAGCAATCGCCTTATCTCCTCAGCCGCTTCCGCATCCGTCCATTCGCCCCGATCGTTGATCTTTTTGGATACGAGTGGAATCGACAGCTGTCCTCCTTCGAACAGGTGAGCGGTTAGCATGCCTAAAGTCAGCATCAGGGAAGCATGAGCCACCTTCCCTCCTGTCGCTAGCGGGGAAGCGCTTATGGCGGCCGTCGGTTTATTCATCAGCTCTCCCGACGAGACCAGCCAATCCAACGCGTTCTTCAGAACGCCGGGCACTCCATTCGCATATTCCGGCGTACAGATCATCACTCCATCTGCCGCTTGCAGCGTCTTTCGCCATACAGCTACCGAAGCCGGTGGAGCATCTCCATCCAAGTCGGGATTAAAATGCGGGAGATCCCCTATCCCCTCAAAGCTAACCAGCTCCATCCCCTCCGGCACCAAAGCCTCTGCGGCCTGCAGCAGCCTTGTATTAGAGGATTCCTTGCGCAAGCTGCCGGAAATCGTTACGATTCTCATTCTGCTCCTCCTCCTTTTCGTCATGATACGATTATAACCTACCGGAGTAAGGAAAGCCTTATAAGCCCTGGAACTTCTTGGATGCTACAGCCATGATGATGGAAATAATACATTCTCAGGCATCTTGTGATAAATATCACATATAATTATTCGAGCTCCAGCTACAATAAAGCCATCCAATATATCCCACAGCGAACGGTTTTACATTGAGGAGGTTATTCCATGAGCAAGCACGAAATCGTAATACCCGAGAATCCCGTTTCCCATTTTTTATTCAGCAGCACCCGGGCAGGTGTGATTTGGTTAATCATTCGCCTCTATGTCGGCTACACTTGGGTTACATCCGGGTGGGGAAAAATAACGAACCCTGCATGGACCGGCGATAAAGCGGGAACCGCTCTAACAGGATTTATCAAGGGGGCATTGGCCAAAGCCGAGGCCGGCAAGGATGTTACCGGCTGGTATGCGGGCTTTCTGGAGCACTTCGTACTGCCGAATGCCAAGGTGTTCGGATTCGTTGTCGCCTTCGGCGAGCTGCTCGTAGGACTCGGATTGATCCTGGGTCTGTTAACCGGCATCGCAGCCTTCTTCGGCGGCGTTATGAACGCCAGCTTCTTATTCGCCGGAACCTTGAGCACGAACCCGATTTTATTTATTTTGGCCACATGGCTGGTGCTGGCATGGAAAAATGCAGGCTGGTACGGGTTAGACCGCTGGGCGCTGCCTTTCCTCGGTACGCCTTGGGGACGCAAAGCATCGACCGAAGGCTTCAAGTCCGCCCCGCCGCTGTAAACGCAAGCTTATCAATGGATAAGTACATGAAAAATCAGCAGCAGAAGGAACAACCCGTCCGCCGGTAACCCGCGGGCGGTTTTTTTTGCGTCCTCTCCCTCCACGCATCCAGGTACGAACCATTCACCTCTACTTGAACTATCAATCTATGATACACTGAATAAATAGATGACAAGTAAGCGGTAAGGAGATAAAGCAATGAAACTGGTATCCTGGAACGTCAATGGTTTACGTGCTTGTGTTAACAAAGGTTTTTACGATTATTTCAAGGAATGCGGAGCCGATATATTCTGTGTTCAGGAGACGAAGCTGCAGGAAGGACAAATTAGCCTGGAGCTAGGAGATTCCTACTATCAATATTGGAATTACGCCGTTAAGAAGGGGTACTCCGGCACCGCCGTCTTTACCAAGATAGAGCCGCTTTCCGTGCGATACGGCATCGAAGAGGACCAAGAAGAAGAGGGCAGGATTCTCACGCTGGAATTCGAATCATTTTATCTAGTCAATGTGTATACTCCCAATGCCCGTCGCGACCTGTCCCGGTTGGCGTACAGACTGGAGTGGGAGGAAAGGTTCCGCGCCTACCTTCAACAGCTGGACGAACAGAAGCCTGTTATCGTTTGCGGGGACCTGAATGTGGCGCATCAGGAAATAGACCTAAAAAATCCGAAGTCCAATCAAAACAATTCCGGCTTCACTCCGGAGGAACGGGAGAAAATGACGCAGCTTCTGGAGGCGGGATTTCTCGATACGTTCCGGCATTTCTACCCTGACCGGACAGATGTCTACAGCTGGTGGTCCTTCATGCCCAAGGTAAGGGAGCGGAATATCGGATGGCGCATTGATTATTTTCTGGCTTCCTCCCGACTTGCTCCCTTCTTGCTGGATGCGCAAATAGATACGGAAATCTTCGGCAGCGATCACTGTCCCGTGATTCTTACGATGTCTGACGAGATTAGCGGCTAAAAAAGACATGATGATAGATAAGATTAAGCCTATGCAGCGGCCCCTCCCTATTTATTGTTCACGATGACTGCACTCATTCGACTTAACTCAAGCCACCTCTCCGGTGGCTTTATTCTGTTGAAAAACCTATGAAGCTTGAACCATTTTCAATATATTCCAGTGGGGTATACCCCTCCAGCCGCTGTTGAAACCCATGAATTAGATTAGATTTAGCGGTATTTTCACGGGTTTCAAAGGCGGACGTAAACTCCTCCGAGGCATACCCCACCTCCATATATAGCATAGTTCTCGCAAAACTAGTTTTTTCTACAGCCTGAAGCCATCTCTCTGATGGCTTATTTTTTTCTTTATCGGTATTCGTTTGTTAAAAAATGGCTATTAAACATCGATGGTCTTAATAACCTTCGCAGGATTTCCTCCTACGACAACATTGCTAGGAACATCTTTGGTTACAATTGCCCCGGAAGCTATTACCACATTATCACCGATAGTAACGCCGGGATTAATAACGGCTCTTCCACCTATCCAAACATTATTGCCAATCGTTACAGGCTTCCCAAACTCAGCCCCAGAAACTCGTTCAAACGGGTTTAGCGGGTGTGTGGCCGTATAAATATGTACGCCTGGTGCTATAAAACAATTTTCACCGATACGGACTTCACACACATCCAGAATAACGCAATCGAAGTTCGCATAAAAATGGTTGCCTACATGAATGTTGTAGCCGTAATCGCAACGAAATGTCGGTTCCATATACAGGTTTTCACCGGTTGAACCAAAGAGCTGTTTGAGCAATTCCGTTCGTTTATCATAATCCGTTTCTATCGTTTGATTGAACAGTCTGGTCAGCTTTCTAGCGTTCTCACGGTCTTTGGTTAATTCCGGATCGGAAGCAAGGTATAATTCTCCGGCTAACATTTTCTCTTTCTCGGTTTTCGTATTCATCTTGGACATCCTTTCGTATAGGAATATCTTCATGGAATTGAGTTACAAGCCTAATAATGATCCAGACGCTTGCTTGCGGTGCCTCTAAACCGTCCCCAGCTTCCAATGTAGCATATTTCTGTCAAAGCCGGGTTATTCAACAAACGGACCTACAAAAGGACCTTAGCTTCGTAATTTTGCGAGGCCCCGAAATTAATTTATAGCTCTATAAAGAAAAAAAGGGCGTGACCACCGCCTCCCGGCAGTCCGCCACAGCCCAAATTCATTGGTAAGGGACTACGTTCATGAAACAAGGGGAGCCCGGGTGCGGGCTTCCTTATGCTGTGCCGCATCCACTTGGCTAGGCTCAGCTACAGGTACAACACAGGATTACTTGCTTTTTGGAGAAACCAAAATTTTGATTTGGCTCTTCTCCTTGATGAGAGTCTCGAAGCCTTCCTCCACAATATCGGAAAGCGGAATCCGCTTGGTCACCAGCTTGTCGGCGGGGAAATATCCTTGCTCCATCAAGCTTATGACGGCAGGGAAAATATCACGGTAGCCGATGATCCCGGCAATATTGCGCTCTTTCAGCACGATTTGGTTAGGATGAATAGATGCCTCACGCTCGAAAATGCTGACGATCATAATTTGACCGCTGATTTTTGTCGAAGCAATGGCTTGGTTCAATACGGCCGGAACGCCGGTCACTTCATAGCATACATCCGCTCCGCCGTTAGTAAGGCGCTGGATTTCTGACACAATGTCCGTTTCCGCCGGATTCAAGACTATGGCTCCCAGCTCTGCCGCTTTGCTGCGTCTCTCCTCGGACAGCTCCACCGCATAAATTTCCGATGCGCCGGAAGCCTTCAAAGCTTCGATCAGCAGCAAGCCGATCGGGCCTGTCCCGAATACAACCGCGCGGTCGCCTACTTTCAGCTGGCTCGAGCGAACGGCGTACAGGACGACAGCCGAAGGCTCAACTAATGCGCCTTGCTCATAAGATAGACTGTCCGGAATTTTGTGCACCATATGCTCATCTGCCGCAACATATTCCGAGAAGCCTCCTCCGCCCCCGGCCAGGCCCAGGAAGCCCATTTTGTCGCAAAGATTGTATTTGCCGTGTCTGCAGGATTCGCATGTGCTGCATGAGAACACAGGCTCGACCACCACACGGTCTCCAACCCGGAACCGGGTCACCCCTTCGCCGACCTCAACGATTTGTCCGGAAAACTCATGGCCCATGACGATAGGCGCTTTTTCATTCGTAAGCGGATGGGGCGTTCCCTCAGGAATAAAAATAGGACCTGCAGCATATTCATGCAGATCGCTTCCGCATATTCCGCACGCCTCGATTCTGATTTTGACCTGCCCTTTCTTAGGGGTAGGCTCATCGATCGTCTCTACGCGCAAGTCCTTCACACCATGCCATCTTAACGCTTGCATATTAGTCATCTCCCTGTAGGAATTAAGAAATAAATGATATGATTTCCCATTTACAAAGGCATAATAGGAAACGTTTCCGGTAACTATCATGTCACAGTTTCGACAAACTGTCAAATAACAAAACGGGGATCCCACCTGCTTATTTGCCGTAAAAACGAGTCCTATCCCGTGGTTTGACCGCAATCCCGTTTTAGGAAGGATAGGCTATGATATAATAAAAATAGAACTCCCATCTCGCGGAAATATTACGGAAACGATTCCGGAATGAAAGGAACATTCCTTCGTATGACGAATAACAAAAAGCTGACGATCGAGGATGTCGCCAAAAGAGCCGGTGTCGGCATCGCCACCGTGTCCCGGGCGCTTAATAATCATAAAGGCATCAGCGCCAAGACGAAGGCCAAAATATTGCAGGTCGTAGAAGAGATGGGCTTTACGCCCAACACTTCGGCCCAGAGCCTCAAAATACGCCAAACACGCCAGATTGCGCTGGCGGTCCCCGATATCCGGAATGCTATCATTCCGGATATTGCATGGTCGGTCGAGCAGGCGGCCAAGCAGCATGGGTACAGAGTCGTGCAGATCAATACGCTGGGGAATGCCATGCTGGAGCTGGAGACGCTGAGGGAGCTGGACAAGCTGCATGTTGACGGGCTTGTCATTATGCCTCTGGCGTATCCCAAACAGCTCGAGCCCATGATAAATCAGGCCGTGATCCCGGTATCCGTCATCAACTACGGCAAAAAAATGAGCGAGGACCTCAACGCGGATATTGTCGGCATGGCCCGCCAGGAGGGCAAGCTGGTGATGGAGCATTTACTGCAGATAGGGCGGACCCGAATCGCTTATGCAGGTGCCCCGAAGCAAAAGATTGAGGAGCGTTATTTTGCTTACGAGCAGTCGCTTAACCACGTGGATCCGTCCCTTGTCTATTTCGGCGAAGATTTCTCCTTTGAAACGGGACGGCAGGCGGCCAATTATTTTTACAGCCTGAAGCATATGCCGGACGCCATCTATGCGGTGAATGACATGGTTGCCATCGGCATCGTAAACCGGCTCAAGGAGCTTGGCGTTCGAGTGCCGGAGGATGTGGCGATTGCGGGCATCGATAACAATCTGTGGGCGACCGTAACGACACCGCAGATCACCTCCGTCTCCATCATGGGCAGCGAGGTCGGAAGGCTCGCGGCGGAGCTATTGCTCAAACGCATTCAATATCCGAACACCTCCGGCTATGAACGGGTAGAATTCGAGCCCCGGCTTATTGTCAGGGAGTCTACTGTCAAAATGAATCAGTACGCCAAAAGCTAACTCCCCCTCTCAGCAAGGGGAATAGGCATTGTAACAAGCCAAAGAGGGCTGCTGCAGGGTATCATCCTTCCCCTGCCGCAGCCCTTACATTGTGCGCATAAACAGTTATGCGCTCTCTTATTCTTCCACTGTCGCGATCGGATTGTCCTTGTACGAGATCCAGTCGCTCCAGCTGCCGGAATACAGCTTCACGTTCGCCAAGCCCGCTTCCTTCATCGCCAGCACGTTAGGACAAGCGGTAACGCCTGACCCGCAGTACACGATAACCTCATCGGCCTTTTGCAATTGTGCGAATTGCTCACGAAGCGCCGCCGCATCCTTCCAGCTCCCCTGTTCGTTCAGGCTTTGCTTCCAGAAGTAATTTTTTGCCGAAGGAATATGTCCGGCCACCGGATCAATCGGTTCCTCCTGGCCAAGATATCGGCGCTCTTCACGAGAATCGACCAATACCGTCCCTGGACGGCCTATGCGCTCCTTCACTTCCTCCATGCTGACCAGCATCGAGCTCTGCAGCTTGGGCACGAATACAGCCTCGTGCACAGCCGGCGGCTCGTCGGTTACCGGGTAGCCTGCGGCCTTCCACTTGGAGTATCCTCCGTCTAACACAAAGACTTGCGTATGTCCTGCATATTGGAGCATCCACCATAAGCGGGAAGCCATGGCTCCGCCCTGGTCGTCGTATACGATAACCTTCGATTCGCTGCTGATGCCGGCGGATCCCATAATTTGCGCAAAGCGGTTCATATCCGGAAGCGGATGCCGCCCTCCGTGCTCCGATATCGGGGCCGACAGGTCTTGTTCCAAATCGATATAAACGGCGCCGGGGATATGATCCTGCTCATACGCCTTCCGTCCTGCTTCCGCGTTGCCCATTCCCAATACGAAACGACAATCTATGATGACGACAAACTCATCTGTTCCATGCTCGAACAACCATTCCTGAGATACGATATGCTGCATCGAAGGTTCACTTCCTTTGCTGAAGGTAAATGTTTTCTTCTAGTATACAACGGAACGGCAGAGGAACAAAATGTGGAAATATTCAAGGAAAGCCGCAGGTCGACAAAAAAGCCCGCACTCTGTACAATGGAGTATGGTAATTATTTGGAAAAGGAGATGAGTGCGCCATGCACACGACATCCCAATTTCGTGTCGTCCCCTTAACGGAAGATCATTGCCGCGATATTTGCACGTGGGAATATCCCGTTCCTTATAACGTATACAACTGGCGGTCCTGGGAGCTGATGGTTGCGGAACAGGAGGAATTCGCCGATGCGGCGCTTCGGGAGGAGCAGTACCGCGGTGTCGTCGATTCCGACGGCTTGCTGGTGGGCTTCGCTCAATTCTTCCCTTTGGTCGGCGTGACCCGGCTCGGTCTAGGCATGCGCCCGGAGTTTTGCGGACAGGGGTACGGGGTTGAATTCGTACGCACCATCGTAACCGAAGCCAAGCAAAAAGCACCTTCCAACGAAATCGACCTGGAGGTGCTGATCTGGAACATCCGCGCTTACCGCGTATATGAGAAAGCAGGCTTTGTGCAGACCGATACCTACGAGCGGAAAACCCCCACTGGGATGGAAACGTTCCACTGCATGGTCTGGAAAGGCTCCGCTGAGCCGCTATAAATCGGCGTATCGCTCGAACACGGCGTCATAGCGCGAAGCCGCCTCGAAATCAAGGTCCGTCAAGCCTCCTGCCCGCCAGGAGGTCAGACGCAGCCGCACCAGCTTGTAATCGACAGCAATGAACGGATGGTGATTCAGCTCCTGCTCCGATATCCGGGCGATCTCCTGAACAAATTGAATCCCGTCCATATAAGCCGGAAACCGGTACGATTTGACGATCCATTTGCCGTCCTCCCTGCTCCAGCCGTCCGCTTGCCCGAGCCTGGATACGATCTCTTCCTCCGTCAGCTTCGTCAATTTCATCATGGCCATCCTTCCCCTGAACCGTCCGCGCGAGCCGCTATACCAGGTAAACCACGCTGATCAGCTTGCCCTCATGGTAAACGACAATCACATGCTTTTCCCGGTCATGGCTCACCGTGCAGCTGCCGACGCGCATTTTGGGCTCCGTACCCAAACCGTAGAACAGATCGTCAGCCAGCGTCTTGATGCATTCCTGCTGCTCCTCGCCGTCCAGCTCATTCCAATCCTCCGGTGTCATTTCCAAAAAAGAATAACATTCGTCGATGCTGTGTAAAGCTTGGGTAAAGTCGTCAATAATGTCATTATATTCTCGGGCGAATTTAATTCCCATGCAACGTCAGTCCTTCCGGGTTGAAAATGGAATGAAAATGCTTACTAAGCATTTTAACCTGAAAATTCCTTCTCATGCAACCGCACGGAAATAAAGCATTTGTATCCAAAATCTGTTACACTGTAAGGATACAAACAAGTTCGGAGGCGGAACGTTTCCTATGTTGAAGCTGCAACTCCCGAAAAACCGAATGAACTTTTTGATCGAACGGATGCAGCAGGATTTCGATCTCTCTGCCCTGGAGCAAGGGTGGGAGCATTTCCATAAACGCCGCATATCCGAGGTAGAGCTGGTCCATGGATTAGAGATCCATGCCCTCGTTCGCGATGCACAGGCATGCGAGGTCGTTCTCGATCTCGACCGCTTCGAGAAGAGCGAATGCAGCTGTCCTGACGACGGGTATTGCCAGCACATGGCTGCGGTTATCTTCACATTATATGCTTCGTTCGCACGCCCGGAACTGCTGCTGCAGCACTTGAAGCAGTCCATCCGGGTCAAAAATCGCCAGCAGCTGTCGCGAACGGCTGCAGTGACCAGAACGGAGAAGAAACAAGAGCGCCTGGAACCGCCCGAGGCCCAACAACTGCCTGCCTATTGGCACCGTTTCTTCGATCAGCAGTTTTACGGCTATTCTCTCTCCCAGCAGCATTCGATTGAGCAGTTCTTTGCCACAGCCCAAGAAACGCTTCATCCGATTGCAGCCGCGTGGGAGCCTTCGCTGCGGACGCTCTATGAGCTGCACGTGCTGCTGTTCGTCATGCGCAAGATCGAGCAGTTTTACTCGGAGACGAAGACCTCCTACATGTCCTACTATATCGAAACCGGGTGCAAAACCGTCGCCAAGCAGTGTATGGAGCAGCTCATGAAGCTGCTGCCTGAATTGGACATTCCCTCCCTGCTTAAGCGGCATGGTGAAGCTATAGATGAAACATTGACTTTCCTCGGCGACGCCGCACTCAGCGGCAAGGACTCTCCATTGGATTGGCTGGTGGGCTATCGCAGCCTTTGGTGGCGGCTGACAGAGGATCCGGACCGGATCGCCAAAGAGAGGAAGCGGCTTAAGCTGCTCGCCTCCAAGACAGGTCTTCAGCCTCGGCGCAAGGATGCCCTGTTGATCGCGGCCGCGCATTTTGAAGTTATGGACGGAAAAGACGAGCAGGCCCGGACGCAGCTCGAAGAGCTGAGCAAGCGGGAACCCCGCGACTATTTCTTGTACCTGAACCACAGCTATGAGAATCAGGAATGGGAACGGATGCTGGCCTGGCTTCGGTGGATGCTGCCCTCCATGCAAAGGGCGCAGCAGGATGAGCTGCGGACGTTCTGCACGTACTGGATGGAGGCGGTCAACCGGCAGCCCGATGACGGGGAATGGGTCGACGTAATGATCGCCCTGCTGCCGCGCACCTACTACTTTTATACGACCTATTTGCTCAAGGCCCACCGGTTCAAGGCCTGGGTCGATCTGCAGATCGCCAACCGTGTCTCTCCGCTCAATTTGTATGCGCTGGATTTAAAAACGGTGGAAAGCCATGATCCGTCCCTTCTGCTTCCGCTTTATCATCAGGCGGTGGAGCGAAGCATCGCGGAAAAGAACCGGAATGCCTATAAAATGGCCGTTAAGCTGCTCAAAAAGCTGCATGCCTATTACAAAAAGCTCGATAAGCTTACTGTCTGGGAGGAATACATGTACCGGCTGGCTACGAGATACTCCCGCCTTAGAGCGTTTCAAGAGGAGCTTCGGAAAGGGAAGTGGATTCCATGATCGATACATCTGCAGTTACGGTTCATGCCAGATGGATAGCCCCGGGCTGCTTCTTCTTATGGGGCTCCCGGTACAATGGGGGCGTGAGCGATGCCTATGATTTGAAGGGACTGCTGTTCGCCTGGCACGAGCCTTCGTTCTACGGCACGTTCATCGAAGTAACGGAATCGATGAACGTAGAGGGGCTGCAGCTGTCCGCGCTGGAGGCGCTGGACTACTTCTGCAGCCCGAGCGCAGTCCAGCATCTGAAGCTGGACTGGAGCAGCGAGCTGCGCGAGCTGATGCGGCTGGCGCCTCATGTTAAGGAGGCGCTCGTGCAGGGGCGCTGCATGCCCGACTTCGCGAAGTGGAAGGCGGGCGAGCTCGGCTGGAAGCTTCAGCTGCCGGATTCCGTGGCGGCTGAAGGGTTTTCGCCTTTGGCGCAGCAATGGATGGACCGCCTCATCCCCGAATGGGGTGAGGAGGACAGCCTGCTGCGCCAGAGCATCCGGCAGCTGGAGGCGACGTATCCTCTGCTGCAGCGAGGCAAGCTGCCGGCGGATCTGTGGATGGACGAGGAGGATTGGCTCGTCTCCATCGGCTGGCAGACCGACGGCACGCCGTTTCGGACGTGCCTGCAGCTGAGCGAGCCGCCGCAGCAGAAGAGCAGCGGCAGCTGGCCTCTGCGCGTCATCCTGCAGGACCGCGCCGACAAGACTCTGCTGCGCGAGGTGGACTCCCGGGCCCTCGCGGCGGCTGCCAAGGGCGACGCGGACGCGCCGCCGCCCGGCCCGGCCGCACCCGCGCTGGAGGAGCTCCCGGCTGCCTGGCAGCCTGAGCTTCAACGCGCGGGGCGCGATATCGCCAAATGGCAGCGCATCCTGCCATGGCTCGAGAACAGCGAAGAGCCCGGCACGCTGCGCAGCGAGCTCACGCAGGACGAGGCTTGGCAGCTGCTGACCGCCGGCAGCCTGCGCCTGATGGAGGCGGGCTACTCCGTCTTCCTGCCCGCCTGGTGGGAGCGCATTCGGCGCTGGCGTCCGCGCCTCAAGGCGAAGATCAAATCGTCGGTCGGCACCGGACCGCAAGCGATGTTCGGACTCGAGCAGCTGATGCAGTTCGACTGGAAGATCGCCCTGGGCGACATCGAGCTGACAGAGGAGGAATTCCGCTCCCTCCTGGAGGAAAACCGCAAGCTCGTCCAAATCCGCGGCCAATGGATTCAACTGGACCCGGCTCAGCTCCTGCAGCTCGAGCAGGTCATGAAGCAGGTGCAGAAGAAGCAGGGGCTATCCTTCCGCGATGTGCTGGAGCTGCATCTGCTCGGCTCCTCCGAAGGAGAGGAAGAATTCGGCTTCCAGCGCTCCCTGCAGATGGAGGTAGAGCTCAACGAGCAGCTGCAGGAAATGGTAGATCTGCTCAACCACGCCAAGCGCCCGCCGCTGGTCGAGCCCCCTGCGTCGTTCCGCGGAACACTGCGGCCTTATCAGGTCGAAGGAATCTCCTGGCTCCTGTTCCTGCGGCGCGCTGGTCTCGGCGGCTGCCTTGCCGACGACATGGGTCTCGGCAAAACCATTCAAATGATAACGTACTTGCTCCACCTGCGGGAGCAGGAAGCTGCGGCCCAAGCGGAGCAAGGGACTGAGACCGCTCCGTCACTCTTGGTTTGCCCGACCTCCGTGCTCGGCAACTGGCAGAAGGAGCTCGAGCGGTTCGCACCCGAGCTCAAAATCCATCTGCATTACGGCCCGAACCGGGCAAAGGGCGACGCCTTCAAGGAAGCCTGTCAAGGCTATGACCTGGTACTGACAACCTATACCTTGTCTCATCTGGATGAAGCCGAGCTGTCCCAGCTGGAATGGAGCTCGATCTGCCTCGACGAGGCGCAAAACATTAAGAACGCCTATACGAAGCAGGCGACTTCGATCCGCGGCCTCAAGAGCCGTCACCGGATCGCTCTGACAGGGACCCCGATCGAGAACCGCCTGACCGAGCTGTGGTCGATCTTCGACTTCCTCAATCCGGGCTATCTCGGAACGCTGCGGGAGTTCACGCACCGGTACGTAGGCGCCATCGAGCGAACGAACGATCTCGAGCTCATATCCAAGGTACAGCGGCTGGTCCGCCCTTTCCTGCTGCGGCGGGTCAAGAAGGACCCGGCTATTCAGCTCGATCTGCCGGATAAGCATGAGTATAAAACGTTCGTCTCGCTGACGGCAGAGCAGGGCATGCTGTATGAAAACTACATCAAGGATATGTTCGAGCGGCTGGACAGCCTGAGCGCTATGGAACGGAGAGGCTTGATTCTGGCGGCTTTAACGAAGCTGAAGCAAATCTGCAACCATCCTTCCCTTCTGCTGAAGGAACCGGCCGCCGCCCCCTGGCAGCAGCGCTCCAACAAAGTCGAGCGGCTGCTTGAAATGGTTCAGGAGCTGCGCCAGGAAGGAGATAAATGCCTTATCTTCACCCAGTTCGTGGAGACGGGCCATCTGCTGCAGCGCATTCTGGAGCAGGAGCTCGGCTCCCAGGTGCTGTTCCTCCATGGCGGCACGCCCAGAGCGGCGCGTGACCGTATGATTGCCGACTTCCAGAACGAATCGCTGCCGGGCGACAAGCAGCCGGGCATCTTCCTGCTCTCGCTCAAAGCCGGCGGCACGGGGCTTAATCTGACAGCGGCCAACCACGTATTCCACTTTGACCGCTGGTGGAACCCTGCCGTCGAGAATCAGGCGACGGACCGGGCCTTCCGGATCGGGCAAACCCGCCATGTGCAGGTGCACAAGTTCGTCACGCTCGGGACGCTGGAGGAGCGCATCGACGAAATGATTGAGAAGAAGCAGGGCCTGAGCCAGCAAATTGTCGGTAACGGCGAGCAGTGGATCACGGAGCTGTCCACCGAGGATTTGAAGGAGTTGTTCGCACTGCGCAATGATTGGGTCGAGCTCTAGCCGCCCGACCGGACTTCCTAGACCTGAACATCGAGAAATAAATAATGCGTGCCGCCAACAGGACACGAGTAGGTCTGCATCAACCGGGCCGTATCCAGATCGGTATATTCGCTCGACAGCATGCCCTGCCGCTGATTGTTCAGCCGCATCATATTCGGAATAAAATAAGGACGCCATATCCAGTTCGAACCTTGATATTGGGCGTCCCTTTTCCATTGGCCCCCGCTATCCCTCGAATAATTGGAGGAAACCTGACATCCGTCCTCGCGGCAAATATAAATCCGCACTACATTAGAGCCCACACTCAGAAGCAGACCTTCGATCATCCTATCCGCATCCGCAAAGCCGGTGATAGGGGCATCCGGGGCAATAAGCTCGCTCAAGCCCTCCTGCACCGAGAACAGCGCACGATAGCGTGCGACTTCCTGCTCGGTATACAGCCTGATTTCCTCTTTCAGAAACGGCTCATAGGCGCGCTCATCCTGAAGCTCTTCCCGGGCCTCCGAGAAGAGGAAGCCTTGGACATATCTGGCCCCCGCCTTCAACGAATGGTACAGATCGTGCTTGGTCTCTACCCCTTCTATCAGGAGTGATGAGCCCATTTGGGAGGAAAGAATCGAGAAGGAATTCAACAGTGCCTTGTACCCGTCATGTATAGCGCTCTTCTTCAACAGCTTCAGATCGATCTTCAAGATGTTCGGCCGGATGGAAGCGATACGGTCATAGTTGCTGTAGCCGCTGCCGATATCATCAATGGCTATCAGGCAGCCATGGTCCCGATATACATGAATCATTGCGGATAATTCGTCCAGCCTGCCGTGGAACTCCTCTTCCGTCACTTCAATGACGACCCTTGCAGGATCAAGCCCGTGCTTTTGCAGGAGCTTTAGCGTAGGCAATACTCCCTTCTCCTTATACACACGGTAAATCCAGGACGGCTTTACATTCAGAAACAGCATGGCGCTGGAATCCGATTGGGCTATGGCCGCAATGGCTTGCTCGCGCAGCATTCGGTCTACATGCAGATGCTGCTCGTCGCTGATGTTCGGGTTTTGGAAAAAGTCCCCCAAGCTTCGAACCCGATTCCCCTCCACCCTTCGCCCTAACGCTTCGTAAGCGATAATTCTTTGTGTTTGCAGCGATACTATCGGTTGAAAAAAAGAACGCAGCTCCCGTTCCCGCAAATCTCCTGTTCCGTTCAGCATTCTCCTTGCCCTCCAATAACCCATAAGCGTTAGTTGTATGATAGATTTCCTAACATAATATTCCTATGGTTATTGTAAGGTACAACAGGTCGCCTGGCAATCGGTTACTACGAAACTTGCCGTATTTTCTTAGGCTGCGCTCTCCTCCACCTGCTTACCGAGAGCCGAAATCGATCGATTCTCCATCCCCGGGCACCTTGACTTGATGCAGCAGCCCCTCCGACCGCAAATAATCGGTTAGCTGCTCTCTCGTCTCCAGGCAATGGTTGATCGCCTCCATATGAACGGCTACCACGCAAGTCCCCGATACATAGCGGCATACGCGCGCAATATCCTCCTTGGTCATCGTGATCGGATCGCCTTGGGCAAATTGAGCCGCACCCCCGTTAACAATCGTGACATCGGGACGATACCGGTCCAACGCTTCCTCCACCTCCGGAACATAGATGGTATCTCCCGCTATATACAGCACAGGCTCGCCCGGAGCCTGCAGGACAAAGCCCGATACGTTCCCCATCCGTTCGCCGATCTCCCCTGTCCCGTGCCGCCCTCCTGTTCGCGACAGCTGGATGCCTTCCCACTTAAGCTCGCTCTCTACCGGCTGCACATCGGTAAAACCTGCTTCTCTTATGGCTTCCGCATCCGACGGCTGGCAAAACACCGGTAGCTGCTTATCGAGAAGACGCACCGCTTCCTTGTCCCAATGATCAAAATGAGTATGGGTCACGATGACGGCATTCACCGATTGTAATAACTCAGGGGTGACGGCAATGGAAACTAAAGGATTTTGTCGACTATTTGTCGAATTCATTACGGGTGGCTGTACCCCTTGATCGCAGAGCATAGGATCGACCAAGAACCGTTTTCCGTGAATATCTGCCAATAACGTTGCGTGACGAAGAAGTTGAACTTTCATTACCGTTTCCTCCTAGACCTGTCAGTTTACTCTCCTGCCTACCCGAGCCCTTGGACCCGGAAAGCATCTGTCATCAGTATGCACCGTTTCTCCAAACGGCTGAAGGACTTGATGAAAAGATTCCGCACAAACCATTTTCACGATGAAAAAACTGCCCCCTGGACAGGAAAGGATGAAGCCCATGCTGGATGAAACGGATATCAAAATATTGGAGTGCTTGCTGGCCGATGCGCGAATGCCCCACAAGGAAATCGGAGAGCATGTTCATCTGACCGGACAGGCGGTCGGCTTCCGGATCCGCAAGCTGGAGGATGCCGGAGTGATCCAGGGTGTCCATGTGTCGCTGAATCATGAAAAGCTCGGCTTGACGGTTATGGCGCACATTATCGTGTTCATGAAGATGACGAGCTCCCATGCCCAGTTCCAGAGCTTCGTACGGGAGCATCCCCATGTCAAGGAGGCTTACCGCATCAGCGGTGAAGGCTGCTACTCGCTCCGTCTGCTCGTGGCTTCGCATGGCGAGCTTAACGAGTTTCTGGACCGGCTGCTTAACTACGCCAACTATAGGGTTCATATTTGCTTGGACCGAATCAAATGAACAGCATCATTCTATTTTTAGGTAAGGAGCTTATGCATGAACGTAACCCGATCTAACGTTTCCTTGCTCTACGTCGTACTCATCGTCGCCCTGCTGGCCCTTGTCAGCGTGTCCAGCTATATCGCTTCCACGAACATGGAGGACGAGCTCAACAGCGTCGTGCAGGAAGCGATTCCCCTGGCCGCACTGGCCGAAAATATTTTAGGCGATGTCATCAATCAGGAGACCGGTGTACGCGGCTTTGAAGTGACAAGCGATGAAAGGTATCTGGAGCCCTATGAGCAAGGCAAAGCCCAGCTTGCCAAAGACTTGGAGCTTATGGCCGTGTACCAGAAAAAATATCCAGGTTTGAAAAGCCTGATGGAAGGCGACATTATTCCGCAAATCCAAAAGCTTCAGGACCATTACAGCTCGCAGGTGGAGCTGGTCCGGGCCGGCAGGGTGGACGAGGCACGCGCGCGTCTAGGTAACGGCAAAATGCTGATGGACCGGTTCCGGCAGCTGCACCTGAAGATTCGGACTGATATCGATACGATCGGAACGGATGCCTACAATGATGCACAAAGAGCGGGCCATCTCGCGCGGATCATCATAGCGGCCGGCGGGGCGGTAGCTATCATAATCGGCGCCTTCTCTGCCGTGATTTTCAACCGGGCCCGCCGGGCCGAGGCCGCACTGCGCAAAAGCGAGGAGACCTACCGCTATATGGCGGAGAGTCTGGAAGCGCAGAATGAAGAGATCATCGCGCAGCAGGAGGAGCAGGAGCAGACCTTGGAAAAGCTGTCCCAGAGGGAGCTGGAGCTCGAAGCGATCAGCTCTTACCAGGAGAAGCTGTCCGGCTCGCTGAACATGAACCAGTTCCTGCAAGCCTCCATTCCGGCGTTGTTAAACTCGCTTCAGATGGATGCGGCGCTCCTTGTCGTGAAAGTGAAAGCCGCCAATGCGCTTGTCCCGCTTCCGGAGGAGCCTCCCTCTTCCGGACAGCGTTCTGCCTATACCATTTTGTATGCGGCAGGTTACCCGTCGCAGCTGCCTTCCCGGGTCGAGCAGGAGCTGTACGGGCCGGCCCAACGCGTATTTACGGAGAAAGTGCAGATAGACTGCAAGCGGGAGCTGTCTCGGGAAGAGACCGGTCTGCACCAGGGAATGACCCATGCGATAGATCAATATCACCCCTTGTTCGACGATAAACAAGAAGTGATCGGCTTCCTGCTGCTGACCAGCTATTTGTCCTCGCGCACCGAGCAGCAGGACCGTACGGGCAAAGGCCTGATGCGGCAGTTCGGGCTCGCCTTCCTGGCTCAGCAGATGAATGAGGACCGTCATCTTCAATCACTGTATCTGGAGCGGCTGAATGAACAGCTTCTTCAGGAAAAAGCCTTGATCGAGGAGCAGCGCGACTTGATCGAGAGCATCCTGGAGTCTACTAATGAGGGAATGATGCTGTGCGATTCCTCAGGTAAGCTGCTTTTCGCCAACCACCGGATGAAAAGCTACTTTACGATCGCCGATCAAGGCGGAGAGGATTGGAACGAGCTTACCCGAAACATGGAGAAGATCATTCCTTCCTTGTCACCCGTCCGCCTTGCTATGGATAACCTGCTGAACGGCACGCTTGATAAGCTGACCGAACGGTTCGCCTTCATGGATCAGGAGGAGCAGCAGCGCTATGTCGAGCTGTACGCCACCAAGGTAGGTGACAAGAAAAACCAACAGGAGCGAGGCTACCTGTTCGTGTTCCGGGACCGGACCGAGGAGGAAAAGGTCGATGAGATGAAAAACGAATTCATCAGCATCGTATCCCATGAGCTCCGTACACCGCTGGCCAGCGTGCTTGGATTCATCGAGATTCTGCTGCACCGGCAATTGCCGCAGGACAAGCAGCACAAGTATATGCAAACCATTTACAAGGAAGCCCATCGCTTGTCGAACTTGATTAACGATTTCCTCGATCTGCAGCGTATGGAATCCGGCAAGCAGGCGTATCATTTTGCGCCCGTTGAGCTGATCAGCATCGTGAGGGAAGTGGCGGAGCAGTGGAAGGAAAAGCCGAGCCACACAGTGGTCATTGAGTCTTCAGCCCAAGAAGCATGGGTTCGTGCTGATGCCGACAGGCTCAAGCAGGTGGCGCACAATTTAATCAGCAATGCAATTAAATATTCGCCTCAGTCCGATAAAGTGAACATTCTCATCGATGCGCAGGACGGGCAGGTCAAGCTGCACATTACTGACTTCGGGCTCGGCATACCGGATGAGGCAAAAGATAAGTTATTCACCAAATTTTTCCGGGTGGATAACTCGGACCGCCGGCAAATCGGGGGCACGGGCCTGGGTCTTGCCATCGTGAAGGAAATCGTCGATGCGCACGGCGGCTCCATCACCTTCGAATCCGCGATGGGCGAAGGCACGACCTTCACCGTTCAGCTGGACAGCTACCGGTTCCCCGAGGTCGACGGCAGCATTATCGTACTCGAGGACGATGATAACTTGGCCAAGCTGATCCAAGTTGCTCTCAGCAAGCTGGAGATCCCTATCGTGCATTTGCGTTCCGCGGAAGAAGGCATCGGCTCCCTGCATCGCATTCGCAAGAGCCCGCCGCGTCTCTGCATCGTGGATATTCATCTTGAGGGCTCGAAGAACGGCTGGGATTTCATGGCCGAGCTCTACGATCACCCTACCTTCTATCGCACTCCGGTCATCGTATCGACTGCGCTGGAGCCGCCGCTTAATTATTACGAGAAGGATATTGAGAAGTTTTTGCGCAAGCCATTTTCAATGGAGAAGCTTCTTCAGGCTGCAGAGCAATTGCTGTACCATACAGAGTCCCAGCCTTCCTATATTTTCCCTGAGCAGGATGAAGCCTTGATCACATCGTCCTTAAGGAAAAAAGGGATTGAGGTCAGCGGAATTACGCATGGACAGGATACGATTCAAATTGAGCCCAAGCGTAAACCCGATCTGCCGGAGGCTTAGCTCGGCAGGGGATATTCGAGCGGTCATTTTATAGAAGACAGCAATCTAGGGTAAGCTGCTCCTAATACGAACCGAAGGAGATGTTGTTGCGATGCACTTTCGCGAAGAAGAAAAGGCCGCCGTCTACAAAGCCATCTATACCCGCAGAGATATACGGACCTTCCGGCCCGATCCGATCCCGCAGGATACGATCATGAAGCTGCTGGACGCCGCGCATCACGGACCTTCCGTCGGCTTCAGTCAGCCATGGAATTTTATTCTCATTCAATCGGAGGAAGGAAAACGGCGTCTCGCCTGGGCGGCGGATAAAGAGCGGAGAGCGCTGGCCATTCATTATGAAGGAGAAAGAGAAACGAAGTTCCTGTCGCTCAAAATCGAAGGGCTCGAGCAGGCTCCCCTAACGATCTGTGTAACCTGCGATCCCACCCGCGGCGGCTCCCATGTCCTCGGGCGCAATTCGATCCCGGAGACGGATATTATGTCGACTGCGTGCGCCATTCAGAATATGTGGCTCGCAGCCTGCGCCGAAGGGCTTGCCATGGGCTGGGTCAGCTTTTATAAGAAGAACGACGTTCGCGACATTCTGAATATCCCTCCCCATATCGACCCCGTTGCCCTGCTGTCCATCGGGTATACCGATAACTATCCTCCGATGCCGATTCTGGAAGCGGCTCAATGGGAGAAACGGCGCTCGCTGGAGCCGCTAATTTTTGCAGAGAAGTGGGGAGTGCCGCCGGAGCGTCCGTGAGCGGATGAACGAGCCCCCGACCCCCTTATGGCGCTCTTGGCTTCATGGCGGGCCGGTATCATCTGTGAGCCGAAGACACTTTGGGACCATACCTTAAATCTTTATGGAATAGGAAGAGCTGCCCGATCCTATTTAGGAGCAGGCAGCTCTTCCCCGATTGCAGCTTCACATATGGGAGCCGTTCAGCTTTCGTCTCGTCTATCTTCTCCTGGTTTCCGTTAACCGGAACTGATTCACCAGCTGCTGCAGAAAACCGGTAATAGCCTCCACATGATGGGAGGTATGACGGACGTTCACAATATCGGTCATTAATTCCTGCACCTTGCCTTCGACCTCGGTAGAAATTTGGCGGTTTTCTTTGCTGACGTCGGCGATTTTTTCCATCAATCCGACTACCTCGTCGACGACTTGTGTTTTTTGCGAGTCCATCCCTGCCCCGGTTAATAGCTCGGAGGCTGCTGCCGCCAGCCGGGTCCCTTCCTCCACCACCTGCGTTCCTTCCTCCATTGAGGAGAACGCTTCCTTGGCGTTTTTATAAATATGCTGCACTGTTTCGTGAATTTCCTCCGTCGATTTGCGGGTCAGATCAGCCAGCTTGCGGATTTCTCCTGCAACAACCGCAAAGCCTTTGCCATGCTCGCCTACCCGGGCCGCTTCGATCGAGGCATTCAAGGAGAGCAAATTCGTCTGGTTGGATATTTCCTCAATGACCTGAAGCACATTGGTGATCTCCTGGGTCGTCTTCATGAAGGTCTCAATCGTTTGGTTCGTTTGAGCCACCTTGTCCGAAATTTGGCGCATCTTCTCCCCGATTCGCTCTACCTCGGTCTGCGCCACCGCAATTTGCTCCGACGCCTTGTCTTCAAGCACCCTCAGCGTTCCCTGCATATCGCCTACCGCATCCTTGGCGACATCGATATCCTTCAGCTGGCTGCGAATGCTTCGAATCATATCATGAATTTTGCCGCTCATTCGCTCGGTGGATCCGGCTGTACTGACCGTCGATTCGTTCAGCAGCTGCTGGCTGGACAGCACATCGGCCGCCGCCTGCTTCACCTGGAGCATAATCCCTTCCAAAGAATCGATCATATTATTAATCCATTTCGCCAGCTCCCGGGTCTCGTCCTTATCGAACCGCGCATAGTCCAGACGCTGCGTTAAGTCCCCCTTGCCTTCGGCGTTGATCCGGATAAACCGGTTGATAGTATGAAGGCTGTCCACCACCGGCTTGGAGCCCTTCTTATGCAGCGTCCAGGCGACTAGGCCGCCGTACAACAGATGGAGCACGCCCAGCCCGATAGCCACAAGAGCCGGAGACACGGAACCCAGGCTTAGCGCAAAATAGACCAGAAGGGCGCTCAATACCGCGAAAACAGCGATCAGAGGCAGCTGAAGCTTAGCCAGTTTCCAGCCGACCCCGCGAATCCGGTACACCTCCTCCAGATCCCCCTCGCACATCATCCCCCAAACATCCGGGCAATGAGGAAGCTGGAACGTCACCCCCTTGCCGATGACCGGAATATGCCGGTAATCCGAATAACCCGGAAAGGAGACGAATAAGTTGCTGCCGTTCGCTATCGTATTTGCAACGCCTGGATGAAGCTTGCCGGTGGCAGGATCAGTGAACACCAGCTCGAGCTCAGTGTGCTCCTGTACCGAAACTACACCCCAATCGGTTGTGACGCCGTCCTTCAGGTTTTCTCCGTGAGTAAACGTACGATCCTCGAAGCGGCTTCGTGATAAGGCCGTACCCGGAGCAATGTGGGTATTCAGGCCCGCCTGTGCCATAAAAATATAGTTATCGCCGGAATCCGGATACACATGGCCTGATTCCCGCTGAATCAAGTCGCCGATCACATCGTTAGGGACTCTTCCGCACAAAGCTCCCGCCCACCGGCCGTTTTTCATAACCGGCACTATATAAAGAAGCGTCATTTTATCATGAAAAGCGGAGGTCGAAGGTCCTATCTCCAGCGTCAACGGGTCTGCATAGGGACCGAACAAGCATTTATCCCCTTTATAGGTATACTCCAAGCCTTTAGACAGCAGACCGCGCCCGGCATAGCTTGTGCCGACATGTTTCGGGTAAGACGAGAACACAACTGCGGCTTGTTCGTTCAACAGGAAAATTTCCGAAAAATCCGATGCCCGATTACGGACGGATGCGAACAGCTTGTCCAGCTCCTTAGCCTGGCGGTTCTGCGAATCGTCCCGATCCTCATCCACTGAAGCCATCTGCACGAGCAGACGATCCAGATGAGCCCAGTATTCGTTCGTCCAGCTTCTCAAGAGCTCCATGCGGGTGTTCGCAATCCCTTCGAAAATATCCTCGACATCCTCCTTTAACCCCCGATTCAATCGGTAAGACCACCAGAGAGGAAGCCCCTTCCTGAAACCTAACCAATCAAACATATGTACTCCCCCATCCCTTAACAGGTGTTATCATTATGTAAAATACTATAACACAAAGAGAGTTCTTATGTGAGAATTTTTTCCTATTTTCCGCATAAAACTTATCACCAAATTGAAAAAGGTAGTAAAAAAGACTCATTCCCAAGGGAATGAGTCTCAAAACCTGCCATAATATTCAACGAAATCCGAACGTTCGAATAAATGCTTTAAATCCATCCAGTCCCGCTTCGGTCCGTTTGAATACGCCTGCATCCTGTAAAACACAGGAGAATTTATGACCGATAGCCTTGCGAAGCACCTCTTCCGCGGCTGTAAGCGTCAAGGCCGTTCCGTGCTCCGCAATCAGCTCGACGATCCAATCGCGATGCTTATACAGAGGATGCTCCTCATGCTCGGTAATTTCCGCATCCAAAGGAAGAGATCCCGTCAGCACTTGTGCCAGAAGCTCCATTTCATCCTTAAGGCGACCCGGGAGAACGGCCAGACCCATCACTTCAATCAAGCCAATATTTTCTTTTTTGATGTGGTGAAGCGGCTGATGAGGGTGAAAAATTCCGTCCGGATGCTCCTCGCTGGTCCGGTTGTTGCGAAGAACAAGATCCAGCTCATACTCTCCATTTGCATTATTGCGTGCAATAGGGGTAATCGTATTGTGAGGAACACGTACGCCGTCCTGATCCGTGTAAGCCAATATATCATGAGCGAGATCGCTGTAGGCTTTCCATTCGTTAAGAATCGTATCGGCCAGCTTCAACAGCAGCAGCTTATTATGACCGGAAATACGGATAACGGACATAGGCCATTTGACAATACCCAGCTTCACGTTCGGATAGTCTGGATGGGACATGCTGTATTCCACCGGTGCCTTCTCCATAGGGAACCGATGCTTGCCGCCCTGAAAATGATCGTGGTTCAGGATGGACCCTCCTACGATCGGCAGGTCCGCATTAGCCCCTATAAAATAGTGAGGGAACTGATCGATGAAATCAAACAGGCGGTAAAACGTCTTATTGGAGGTCTGCATCGGCCGATGCTGATGGTCCAAAATGATGCTATGCTCGTTGTAATACACGTACGGAGAATATTGGAAATACCACGGCTCTCCGTCCAGCTCCACAGGGATGACTCGCAGATTTTGCCGTGCGGGATGATTCAATCTTCCTGCATACCCAACGTTGTCGATGCAGAGCAGGCATTTCGGATAATTGCTCGGCGCTGCTGTCTTAAGCAGGGCGATCTCTTTGGGGTCCTTCTCCGGCTTCGACAGATTTACCGTAATCTCCAAATCACCGTATTCCGTTGGCGCCAGCCAATACTGGTTTTTGGCAATCCGGTCTGCGCGAATATAATTCGAATCCATGCACAGCCGGTAAAATTCATTCGTAGCCCGCTCCACGCTGTCCTGCTTGGCCGTCTTCCAGAACCGGCCGGCCACCTCCGATTGACGAGGCATCAGACAGCCCATGATTTTGGCGTCCAGCAGATCGCGAAGCGTCGTGTTGTTGTCTTCCAGAATGCCGGTTTCCGCCGCATAATCCAGCAGCTGCTCCAGCAGCTCCACAGGGCTATCGATAGATTCCTCTTCCACTTTCCCGCTGTACGGCTCCCCGATCCGAAGCATCTCAAGCAGGGCGTTACGCGCAGCATAGATGTCGATCGGCTCCAGCAGCTTATGTCTAATACCGAACTGGAGGAGCCGCTCTATGGTCAGAGCGGCTGTTTCCTCCCGATTCATACCGGTTGTGTCATTCATAGCGCACGATCTCCTTTGTTACAGCTTGTAAGCCGCATGTACTTGATTACTTCGCATAGCCTTCCGGATGGCTCTGATGCCATGCCCATGCCGATGCGATGATTTGCTCCAGACTATCGCGCTTCGGCTTCCAGCCGAGCTCCGCCCGGGTCCGCTCCGAAGAAGCGATAAGGATGGCCGGATCGCCTGCGCGGCGCGGCTCCACAACCGCAGGGATATCGTGTCCCGTTACCTTGCGGGCAATGTCGATCACTTCCTTAACGGAGAAGCCTTTGCCGTTGCCCAGGTTATAGATGCCGCTGTCGCCGCCTTTACGAAGCTTCTCCAGCGCCAGAATATGAGCGTCCGACAAATCGGTCACGTGAATGTAATCGCGGATGCAAGTACCGTCCGGCGTTGCGTAGTCATCGCCGAAGATCGAGATATGCGCTCTCTTTCCTAGAGCCACCTGCAAAATGATCGGAATGAGATGCGTTTCCGGTGAATGGTCCTCTCCAATACGGCCGCTTTCATGGGCTCCCGCCGCATTAAAATAACGAAGCGACACGTATTTGATGCCATGCGCCGTATCGAACCAGCGCATCATTTTTTCCATCGCCAGCTTGGTTTCCCCGTATGCATTCGTCGGCAGGGTGCGGTCGCTCTCCACGATAGGCACATTTTCCGGTTCACCGTACGTAGCCGCCGTGGAGGAGAACACGATTTTGTTCACGCCGTACTCGTTCATTTTTTCCAGAAGACAGAGCGTTCCGTACACGTTGTTATGATAGTACTTGGCCGGATTCTGCATGCTCTCGCCGACCAGCGAGTTCGCGGCGAAATGAATGACAGCCTCAATCTCATTTTCCTTGAACACCGTATCCATAAAAGCCGCGTCACGCAGATCGCCCACGTACAGCTTGCCGCCCAATACCGCCTCGCGGTGTCCCTGCTGGAGATTATCGACAACGACAACCTCCTCGTTTCTTGCCAACAGCTCCGCAACCGTATGCGAGCCGATATAGCCCGCACCGCCTGTTACCATGATAGCCATTTTGATTGCCTCCCCTTCGTTGTATGTCATGTTTCCTATCCGAATGCCCGAACAAGCTTCAGCCCAGGCCAGGCTTTTTTATGCTTCCGTTACTTGCTCTACGCCATTACCGATGTCACATACGTAGAAATCCGCGGTTAACCCTGTTTTTTCCTTGTAGACGCGGCCCACCTGCTCGATAAACGTTTCGACGCTATCCTCATGCACCAATGATACGGTACATCCGCCAAAGCCTGCCCCGGTCATACGGGAGCCAAGCACCCCAGGAATCTTCAAGGCTTCCTCCACCATGACATCAAGCTCCAGGCAGGTTACTTCATACAGGTCACGAAGCGAGTTATGGGAGCCGATCATCAATTGGCCGAAGGCCTCGAGATCGCCTTTCTCCAACACTTTCATGGATTGAAGCACGCGGTCAATCTCCTCCACAACGTGCCTTGCCCGCTTGCGGACGGTTTCGTCCGGAATAAGATGCTGGTAAGCGTTAAACTGCTCCAGATTCAGCTGGCCAAGCAGCGTCAGCTCCGGAAATTGCTGCTGCAAATCCTTGACTGCCTGTTCGCACTGCGATCTTCTTTCGTTGTAGGCCGAATCAACGAGGCCGCGCTTCTTGTTCGTATTGCCGATCACCAGCTTGTACGCGCCGCTCTCAAACGGCACATGCTTGTACTCAAGCGTATCGCACATCAGCAGGATCGCATGATCCTTCTTGCCCATCGCCACGGCGAATTGGTCCATGATGCCGCATTTCACACCCATGAATTCATTCTCCGCCTTCTGCGACATCAATGCGATCTGAACTTTATCCGCAGGGTGTCCCTCCATGGTCAGCAAGCCATAAGCCGTTACCACTTCAATAGAGGCCGAGGAAGACAGTCCGGAGCCGTTAGGAATAGCGCCGCTGTACAAGATGTCATAGCCGCCTACGGACAGGCCCTTCTTCTGAATCTCATGGATAATCCCTTTGGGATAATTCATCCAGTCATCGGCCGGATCAAACGCGATGTTGTTGATGGAAATATGTTTGTGCAGCGGGAAATTGGTTGAGGCGAATCCAACCTGCTCATCCTCGCGCTTGCGGATCAGCATGGTCGTCCCGAAGGTAAGTGCCGCCGGGAATACGTAGCCTCCGTTATAATCCGTATGCTCACCGATCAAATTAACGCGCCCAGGTGCATGAAAAACGTGGATAGGTTCTGCGTTCTCGCTGCCGTATAGTTCTGTGAAACGGCCTTTCAATGCTTGTAAATCTGCCATGGGTACACCACCTGTTTTAGAATGATGCCGCACATCTATGGATGCGGGGCTCGTTGTTTGCTTGCTTTCAGTATACTGCTGCCGGGTTCTCTTCACTATGGAACGATGTCAGTATAGCATGGAAAAATGTTAGATCGCCCGTTTAACTTCTCCAGGGACATGATATACTCTATCTTATAGAAAGACAACCTGAGCGAAAATGCAAACTACGACCGATCATGCCAGGAGGATTGACCGATGACCGTGCCCACCAAACGAACGGAAAGCTATTATGTCGTCTCCAACCCCGAGCCGCCCGCCGATGACGATTTGACCGTGCTGTTCAGCGGCGGCAGCCAGACCAAGCCCGGGCACAAGCCCGGCCCGAAGGTGGTCGACTACTATTTGCTCCACCACATTCAAGCCGGGCGCGGTACTTACACATGCCAGGGGGTAACCTATCCTCTGGGGCCCGGGGACAGCTTCCTGATCGAGCCGGGCCGGCTTATCAGCTACAAGGCCGATGAGGATGATCCTTGGTTCTATCGCTGGATCGCGTTTGAAGGAGCTCGTGCGGAGCGGATGCTGAAGCAGATCGGCCTCTCCTCCCAGCAGCCAGTCGTCCACACTGGCCGCAAACGCAGCATCGGCGTGCTCTACCATCAAGTGCAGACCGTCTTCCAGACGAGAATAAGCCAAGCCAACCTTAGGGCAAGCGGCTATCTCCACCTGCTGCTGGCCGAATATGCCGGCGCTCTGCAGCCCGAGCCGAGCGGATCACCCCAGCTCCCAAGCAGCAGCGGGCAGATCGTCCAGCAGGCTATTCAATATTTGTCCACCCAATATGCGGAGCCTATCACTATAGAGCTCATGGCCGAGGCTCTCGGCTATAACCGTGCCTACTTGTCCACGTTGTTCAAGAAGCATACGGGCATGACTCCCGTAAGCTTCCTGCTTCAGCTCCGCACGGACAAGGCAAGGCTGCTGCTTCGCGAGAGACAGGAGCTTACCGTGGAGCAGATCGCCTCCTCAGTCGGGTTCCATGACCCGCTTTACTTTTCGAAGCAGTTCAAGCGGCTGTACGGGATGTCGCCGACCGACTATCGCCAGGCGATGAAGCGGCTCTAGCCTATTGTCCGGGCAGGAGAATCCTTCCTTCACTTAAGCGCGAATGATCTGCTTGACCGGCTGCAGAGGCAGCAGGAAGCAGATGCAGGCTCCTTGTCCGAGCCGGCTCTCTGCCCAGATGCGTCCGCCATGGAATTCCACGATTTCTTTGGCGATGGCAAGTCCCAGGCCGCTGCCCCCCTCGGCGGAGTTGCGCGCCTTGTCCTTCTTATAAAACCGGTCGAATATGTAAGGTAAGTCTTCCGGATCGATCCCGCTCCCATTGTCCTGTACCCGCATTACAAGCGCTTGTCCTTCAATGGCCATTTGGAGCTGTATAAATCCTCCCACGGGAGTATGCTTGATCGCGTTATAAATAATATTGGTCAATACCTGATCGATCCGGTCGATATCGATAAATACGCTGCCGGTTTTATTCCGCTCCTCCGGAGCAGGGATAGGAGCCTGTACACTGAAATGCAGGCCGGCATTCTTCACCTCAAGATCGTAGCGATCGCTGTAAAAGTGAATGACGTCTTCTATGGCCATCTCCTGCATGGAGAAGTCAATTTGTCTGGCCTCAAGCTTGGAGAGCTGGAACAAGTCGGCTATAAGCCGGTTCAAGCCCGTGATTCGCCCCAGAATGAGCCGCAAATATTTTTCCTGCTGGTCAGGGTCAACAACAACCCTGTCAATCAAAGCCTCCACATAACCCTGGATAAGCGTCATTGGCGTCCCGAGATCGTGGGATATGTTGCTCAGCAGATGGCGCCTGGAGGTTTCCAGACGTCCCAAATCCTCATTCATTTTCTCCAATCTCCGGTTAGACCTCTGAAGCTCGGCTGTTCTTTCCTTGATCCGGTGCTCCAGACCCATATTCAGCTCACGCAGCTGGCGGGACAAGGTCTCCACTGAAGCAAAGGCTTTGAAGGACTTGAGGCTGATGATAAACGATGTCATAAATATGAAGAAAAACAAGCCAAAGGAAGAGATGTTCCCTAAATGAATCCACTGATTATAATACAAAATATCTATACAAACCGTAATCGCGTATACGATGCCCCCCAATAGAGCAAACCAAGCCCCTTCCCTGCCGCGGAGCAGAGCTCTGACGATCCCGGTCAGCACATACACGCAGACCAGCACTGTAATCACTTGGTAGGGCTGGGTCGTGAATGTGAATTGCTTTGGCGGAAGGATTATCACTACGACTGAGAAGACGGCCCCAATCACCTGTGTTCCGACCACGAAAAAACGCATAATCTCCTGCGGGTATAATGATCTGCAGAACATGACCGCCAGCGGCAGCGCCAAATAGTAGCATAGATACTCTATCCGCAAGCCGCATTCCCAAGAAACGGACGGGAACATTTGCAGTGCGGCCCCCTCGCCGACATACGTAGCTCGTATTCCGATCAACAGGCAGAATAGGGAGAAATAAAGCGATCCTCTCTCTTTAAAGCGGATAAGGAACAGCCCGAAGTGGTACAGCCCCATCAACAGCAAGCTTCCTACCAGCATTAAATCAAGGCCCATATGATTATTATGGCTTGTTGTGATCTGAGAGGCTTCCCCCAACTTCAGCTCGTTCCATATTCCTCCGAGCCGGTGATCGTAATTGGAAACCTGGAGCACGATATCCAACGTCGTACTCGCCGGTTTAAAATAGACGACCTGAGGTCTATATCCCGGCTCCCCTTCCTCGGGACTGACCCCTACCTTACCTGCTTGGGCGAGCCGCTCGCCATTGATCCACAAGGTATAGGCTGTGCGTATAGAAGGCATCTCCACTGCCAAAATGCGATCGGTCGGCTGCGTCAACAGCTTCAGATGAAACGTCGCATAGCCGATCCCGGATAGCGCTTCACCGTTGACCCAATGTCCATTCCAGGCGGCGGGAAGCTTGAGCCGATCCGGAACCTGACGCAGATATCCGTTTGAGGCAGCCTCCTGCGGGTCAACCAATTGCCTCCAGTAAAAGTCCCAATCTCCGTTTAATTCCACGCCGCCGTCCTGCTCAAATTGCCAGCTCCGCAGATCCATGACCCCATCAACCGCAAGAGGCTGAAGCCGCTTTACCGTCTCGTCCTTGCCGCACCCGCTTAACAAAAGGATAGCAAAAACAACTGGAATCCATATATAATAGAGATATAATCTGGAAACGGAAATCACGTTCTTTCTATAACATTTTTCTCTCATCGTATCGCAATTTTCATTTTTTGGGAACTAGCAGGTTACAACAGGGGTCAGGAGATGAAGAGTGACAATGCCAGCTGAAAAAATATTAATCGTAGATGACGAACCGGAAATTATTGAGCTCATTCGATTGTACTTGATCAAGGAAGGATATGAAGTGATAAGCACGGACAGCGGCACCGGGGCTTTGGAGTATATGGAGCAGCATAAACCGGATATGGTGATCCTGGATGTGCTGCTGCCGGGGATGGATGGTATTGAAATATGCCGGCAGATCCGCAGAAATTACGACATTCCGATCTTGTTCATCAGCTGTAAGAGCGAGGATATGGATATCATTCTTGGCTTAAGCATCGGCGGCGACGATTACGTGACCAAGCCCTTCAGCCCGAGCCAGCTCGTCGCGAGAGTGAAGGCCCATCTGCGCCGCAAGCAGCAGCTGGACCAGCAAAAGGAGGAATCGCAGCAGCTGTCGTTTCCGGGGCTTGAAATCGATCTTCTCAGCCGCAATGTCTGGGTCAACGGAACCATTGCCCCTTTGTCGTCCAAAGAATTCGACCTGTTGGCCTTAATGGCCAAAAAGCCGAATAAAGTGGTGCCCATCGAGCAGCTGTACAAAATGGCCTGGGGAGTGGACAGCAACGGGGACACCCGAACCCTTCTCGTGCATATCAGCAATCTGCGCAAAAAAATCGAGCCCAATCCGACCGAGCCCGTTTTCGTACAAACGGTCCGCGGCGTAGGCTATAAGTTTAACTGCTAGAACTCTTACATAAGATTAGAAAAGTAAAGGGCCGCACAGACCAGGTATCTTCCAACCTGGCCTTGCAGCCCTTTTATTATTGATGAATTTAAGCCGTTAGTGTTTCTACGGACAGCTTCTTCACGATAATCCGCGAAACCCTGAGTTCATCCGTTTCTTCCACGATAAACTCATATTGGTCATTGTATGCGATCTTCTGGCCTTTTTTAGGGGGAATCTCGATATGGGAGTAGACCCAACCGCCGATCGTATCATAGTCCTCGGTATCGATCTCGGTCCCGAATCGGTCATTCACTTCATCGATCAGCATACGGCCGTCGATAGAAAACGTTCTTTCGTCCTTTTGCTCCAGCACTGGACGCTCATCCGTATCGAATTCATCCTGAATTTCACCGACGATTTCCTCAATGATATCCTCGAGTGTCACCATACCCGAAGTACCCCCATATTCGTCGATCAACAGAGCAATTTGCGCTCTCTTCTTCTGCATCAGCTTCAGCAGGTTGCTGATCGGCATCGACTCAGGCACTTTGGTAATAGGACGAATGACCTTACGAATGTCCGCGCTGTTGGCGTTGGCCTTCAATAAATCTTTTATATGGACAAACCCGATAATGTTATCTTTATCCGGATCACAAACCGGGTAGCGTGTTCGCATCTCGTCTAGCGCAATTTTCATATTCTCCTCAAACGACATTTGGACGTATAAGCAGCCCATATCCGTGCGGGGAATCATAATTTCACGCGCATTCGTTTCGGTAAATTCAAAAATATTATCAACCAGCGTAAGCTCGGTGTTATCGATCAAGCCGTTCTTATGGCTTTCTTTCATCAGTACGCGAATTTCTTCTTCCGTGTGAGCCGAGTCATGCTCGGAAGTAACCTCGATCCCCGCCTTGCGGAGCATCCAGTTGGAAATCGTATTCAATAGCCAGTTGAATGGGAACATAATTTTATAGAACAAAATCATAGGTCCGGCAGACATCATCGTGATCTGCTCCGGCTTGCGAATCGCATAAGTCTTCGGAAATTGCTCACCCAAAGTAATATGCAGCGTGGTAATTACGGAAAAGGAAATGATAAAAGAAATCGTATGAATCAGTGTATCGTTAAACCCAAAATCCTTGAGCACAGGCTCAATGATTCTCGATACGGTCGGTTCCCCGACCCAACCTAAAGCTAGTGACGCTAATGTGATACCTAACTGGCACGCAGACAGATAAGCATTCAAGTTGCTCGTAATTTTTTGGGCAAACTTGGCGCTTGTGTTCCCATCCTTGGCCAACGTTTCAATCCTGCTGTTACGAACCTTAACCATCGCAAATTCTACAGCGACAAAAAATCCATTCAATAAGATCAAAACAAGAATCAATACCAGATTCCACAATAAAGGTAACGGGTCACTACTCAATAATTCCCTATCCCCTCGGTGAGGCGGATAGGTACACCTCCCTTAAAACTCAATTTTTCAAACCATACATAAGCAACATTTATATATACTTATATATACTTATTATATCGCAATTTATGCATGCTTCCAAGGAACAGCTTGCCGCTAAACGGCGTTATATCCCGAGATAAGATGTAAAAAGTATAGGGATACAAACTATTTTCTAACAATTTTGCGCCGATTTGGACTGTTTTGGCCTTCCGAACCGGTTTCATTTATACCTCAGCGTCATGGAAAGGGCTCATATGAATGGTAAAGAAATGCCGGGTACTCCGGTCGTAAACCGTGTGATGTGGTGAAAGCCATGAAGGAAATTGTACATGAAACGAGCGTTTCTGCACAGGGGCTGGGAATCATTACTGCCGCCAGGAGACTTGGCTTCGAAGCTGATTCAGGGGTAGAGCGCGAGCCGGCCAGCTCCGGAGTCGAGCCGGCTTGCCTCATGCCGCCGCTTACTTACGATCGTGAGCGATCGTTCGCAGCAGCTCGTCCATTTCCTGATCCGTCAAGTCACGCCATTTGCCTGCAGGCAGCGGGCCCAGATGGATGTTCATAATTCTTACCCGCTTCAAGCGGCGGACCTCATATCCGAATGCACTGCACATTCTCCGGATTTGCCGGTTCAATCCCTGGGTCAGAATTATTCGGAACACCCTGTCTCCCTGCTTGTATATGCGGCAAGGCTTGGTTACAGTGCCCAAAATATGGACTCCGCCCGCCATGCCCTGCAAAAACATCGGGGTAATCGGTTTATCCACCGTGACGATATATTCCTTCTCGTGGTTGTTTTCCGCCCGCAGGATTTTGTTCACGATGTCTCCGTCATTGGTCAACAGGATCAGCCCCTCGGAATCTTTATCCAGTCGCCCGATAGGAAAGATCCGTTCCTTATGCCCGACGAAGTCAACGATATTGCCGCGAATGTGCTGCTCCGTCGTGCTTGTAATGCCGACCGGCTTGTTCAGCGCGATGTAGACGCCCTTCTTCCTGGTGCTGATCGGCTTGCCGTCGACCCGGACCTCATCCCCTTCTTCCACCTGGCTGCCCAGCTCGGCCCTCTTGCCGTTAATGGTTACGCGCCCGGCTTCAACCAATTTGTCCACCTCGCGCCGCGAGCAGAAGCCCGTCTCACTTATAAATTTGTTAATCCGCATATATTGTCACTCCACCTAATGTTCTCTCCATTGCCTGTATTATAACACGGCCTATCCTGCCCAAACAAAAATAGGCAGATTTCCCCTTTCCTTATTTACATAATATCCCTGTTTAGGTACGATAGTCCTATGCTCATGTTCGATAACTATCACAATCCATCGAAAGGAGGCGAAATTCGTTGTTGTCCAAAATGTCCTATCCGGCCAAAACGGTATTCTACTTCAGCCTGTACATGTTCACACTCAGCCTGGCCCTGTTGGTCGTACCGGGTCTGCTGGCTCTGCTGCTTGGCTACACCCAGGAAAGCGAAATCTGGATTCGCGTCATAGGCATGTTCCTGCTCTTCCTGGCGTTCTATTATTGTGCTTTGGCCCTTGGAGGAATGACATACTTCTTCTACTTGACCGTCTATACGCGGGCATCGATCATCGTGTTCATGACGACCTTCGTCTTGCTGGGTATGCTGAAGCCGATCTTCATTGCGCTCAGCCTTATCGACCTGTTCGGAGCGCTCTGGACGTTAAGCGCTCTTCGCTCGGCCAGGAAGCATCATAAGAGGACTTCCATTCATACGGCGCCATAAGGGGCTTCGCTCTGCCGCCTGTTTCAAGGCCCGGGAAACAGGGTAAATACAACTACCCGATTCTCGGGATGCCTGATTTCGGTCGCTGGCATTCCCACACCACCATTCAAGGAGTGTGAAGGCAATGACACGCAAGAAGCAGATGCATTTGATCACGCGCCCCTTTTCCCACGTTCACAATATATTAACGGCACTAGGCTTTGCCGAACGAGCTCAGCGAGATGGATGCGTATATGAGATCATGTTCCGCGACCCTATCACGCTGAAAGATTATCTGTACCAGCTGCCGGCCCAAACGGCAACCAACGGCCTCACCATCGTTCATCTTCACAAAGCTTGCTTCAAAGACGGAGGGGATATTCCTCTCAGCGCCATAGAAGCGGCGGCTCAGATGATGGCCGAGGTCGAGCAGTATTTGGCCAGCCACGAGCCCAAGGAGGCCGGCAAACCGATTGAGGAAGCCATGAACGGCCGCATGGCCAATAACGAGGAGGAAGTGAAGCGGCTTGGCAAGGAAATGGCCAGCATGCCGACGAACTCCCAGGTGATGAAAAGCGGGCTGGTGCCCGATCCCATTCAATAGCAATAGCAGAATGGGATTAATCAAAGAACTCCGGCAGCTGCGGTACCAGAGCCTGCCGGGGTTCTTTGGCATGCAGAAATATCGGCGGTATCAACTGAAAATCGGCCCATTGCCCGAATACATTACTATGCGACAGTTTGTATTGCTCGCCATATCCAGTTTTTGTAGCGAGGGGTTTACTTCATGACATCAAAACAACCTTCTTTACTAGCGCTGCTGCGAAAGAGACTGCGGCGCAAATGGGCAGGAAAGAACGCAGCACGAAATACCTCCGTTTCGAAGCAAACGAACAGGATGGAACAACCGGCCCCGGATGAAAGCCGGGGTCTGCAGCAGCCCAAGCGGCCGAAGCGTGCCCGGCGCCGATTCGGACGGATCGCGCTATGGCTTGCCGGGATTATGGCGGTAGCCTGCGGCATAGCAGCATTTGCAGCCGCGCAGTGGGTTCGCAGCCTCGATATCAGCAAGCTGGAGAACCCTCTGCCCGAGCCGACGCTGATCTATGACCGGAACGGCAAGCCGGCTTCCCAGCTGTCATCCTCCCGTATCGTCCCGGTATCGCTGGACCAAATCCCGCTCGATCTGCGCAATGCGGTCATCGCGGTGGAGGACCGCCGGTTTTATGAGCATTCGGGGATCGATCTCTGGTCCACGGCCCGCGCTCTGGTTCGCGATGTAATGTCCGGCGAAATGAAGGAAGGCGGCAGCACGCTGACCCAGCAGCTGGCCAAAAACTTATTCCTTCAATCGGATAAGACGTTAAGCCGCAAGCTGAAGGAAGCCGGCTACGCTCTTAAAATCAATACCGTATACAGCAAGGATGAAATATTAGAGCTGTATTTAAACAGCATTTATTTCGGGGAAGGCCGCTGGGGCGTCGAGGGCGCGGCTCAGGAATACTTCGCGAAGCCCGTGCAGGAGCTGAGCCTGGCCGAGTCTGCTCTGCTGGCCGGCCTGCCCAAGGCTCCCACGGCCTATTCGCCGGCCAAAAATATGCAAAAGGCGCTGGATCGGCGCAATCTCGTCTTATCGCTGATGAAGGAGCAGAACTTCATTACGGAGGCCGCCTATGAACAGGCCGTCGCTCAGCCGATCGTGCTGAAGCAGCACAATGAGGAATCGCTAAAGGGCAAATACCCTTCCTATGTCGATTATGTCATCCAGGAGGCGGCGGATCTGTACGGCTTTACGGAGGAGCAGGTGCTGACCACCGGGCTCCGCATCTACACCGACCTTGATCCGCAGGTTCAAGAGGCGGCTCAGGATGTGTACGCGAGCGACGCCTTGTTCCCCGAGAGCAAGCCGGATCAGCTGATCCAGAGCGGCGTGGTCATTATGGACCACAAGACCGGAGGCATCCGGGCGCTGGTCGGCGCCCGCGGACCGCAGGTCTACCGCGGCTTCAACCATGCGACGCAGCTGAAGCGGCAGCCCGGCTCGTCCTTCAAGCCGCTGGCGGTGTACGGCCCCGCTCTGGAGCAGGGCTATATCCCGAGCTCTCCGCTTTATGACGGAGACCTCGATATCGCCGGTTACCGTCCCAAGGACTGGGACGGTCAGACCCGCGGGCAGGTCACGATGCGGGAAGCCATTATGCGCTCGTGGAACATCCCCGCCGTATGGCTGATGAACGAGATCGGCATCGATGCGGGGATGGACTTTGCCCGCCGGGCAGGCATAGCGCTTGGGCCTGCCGACCGCTCTTTGAGCATCGCCCTCGGCGGCTTGTCCGAGGGCGTGTCGCCCTTGCAGATGGCGCAAGCGTTCGGCGCCATCGCCAATCTCGGCGTGCGGCAGCAGGCGCACGCCATCGTGAAGGTAACGACCAAGGAGGGCTACCCCTTGGTCGAAGCACAGGCGCAGCCGGCCGCGGTCACGAAGCCAGCGACCGCCTACACCCTGACTTTACTGCTGCAGGATGCAGTCAAGTCAGGTACGGGTCAGGCCGCCGCGCTCGGGCGGCCGACCGCAGGCAAGACGGGCACGACGCAGCTGCCCGACACCAAGGAATTCGCCGACATCGGAGCCAACGGCATCAAGGATGCCTGGTTCGTCGGCTTCACGCCCGAGCTGACCGCAGCCATCTGGCTCGGCTACGATCAGACGGACAAGAACCACTATCTGATGACCGGGGGAGCGGTCCCCGCCGCGCTGTTCAAGGAAATCATGTCCCGCGCGCTGCGCGATGTGCCCGTGACTCCGTTCACGGTGCCGGCCGATTACGTTCCCGAGCCGGACCCGCAGAGCACCTGGCTTCAATCCGTACAGGAAAAGCTCGGCATCGGTAAACAGGAGACGCCTTTCAAGCCCGGCCCCAAGGGGAAAGAGATTGACCCCGGGAAAGGCAAGGGCAAAGGCAAGCCGAAGGAGCATTAACCCATGACAAAAACCCCGCTTACAGCGCTTCGTCTTTATGACTAGGCCTGCTTGTTAGCGGGGTTTTTCCTTACCTGTTAAAGCAAAGCATCAATCATCATCATGACCGTTACGTCCCTTGTCCTGATGCTTTTCTTTTTCCTTCTCCTTCTCCTTGTCCTTGCCTTTTCCGTTATCCTTCGGCTTTTCCTTCTCGTTTCCTTTAGCCTTGGATTCCTGAGGCGAAGAGTTCGCTGCTTTATCCAGCCATTTCACATCCAGCTTCCATTCCGGGGATGTGTTTTTAAGCTGAAACTCCGAAGCAATTTTTTGCTTCAAGGAAGCCTCGAACGATTTGGCGTCAGAAGGAACCCCCTTCATCAGCAGCTGAATGAACGAGTCCGCCTCGGCGCCCTCGAGATGAATGATGGAGCGGTCGTTCGTCTGCAGGAACATCTCACTCTTCGATGGGCCCGACGAACCCGGCTTGGCCGGCTCCTGCTTGACCTTAAGCTCGAACTCGCGGCTCTTCCATTCAAAGGACAGTTTCTCCCAAGCCTTGGCTGAAGATGAACCGCTTGTTCCTGGCGTGCCGACGCTGGCGGTGTCCTTCCCTGTACTCGCATTGGACCCCGGCGTCGACTTCGAACCGGAAGCCGTCGCTGACGATGATGCAGTCGGGGCTGCAGGAGTACCTTGCGGAGCCGCTGCACCGGAAGTCCCTGCTTCCGCCGGCGCTGTCGGCGTCTTGGCGCCGGGCCCGGCGCTTGCCTCTGCGCTGTCGCCCGTCGCTGGCGAAGTAGGGCTGCCTTGGGAAGCCGAATCGTTGGATTCCTGGCCGGCCGAAGCCTGCGCCGACTCTTGAGCGCTGGCGGCTTTAATATAGGCAGCCTGATCCTTGCTGTTTAAAATAATGTCTACCGTATCCCCCGGCTGAAGATCCGCCAGAGCTGACTTTTGCATATTACGATATACCCATACCGCAGCAGAAACCGGATAAGCTGCTTCCTGCCCGCCAGTACTCACGACGAGCCGCTTGCCCCCATCCTCTACGCGGACAAACTGCCCCTTCGTTTCCTTCGATATTTCAGCCGATACCGGCCGTTCCGACAAGCCGAAAGCACCGTACGAAATGCCTCCGAGCACCAAACAACCGACAATAATCCATATGAGCCTTTTTCTCATAGTCCCCTCCTATAGGTCATCATGTCTTATCTAGTCCCTATAGGTTTCGTAATGATCTCCGCTTTTCGGGGAACATCGGGGATTTTTTCGATGATGGACCCGCTATTGCACGGCGTCCCACCTGTGGTCCGTGGTCTGCAGCCGGGGATGAAGCTCGGATGGGCTGGCCCCCGCAGGCATATCGATCCATAGACGGACCTTCTTGATCCAGGGCTCGAACGATTCGAAGGACGCCAGCTTATTCGCCATGTCCTGCGTTACCCATATGAAATGAGGCCCGGGGTACTTATCGGCCAAATAACGGAATGCGGTATCGGCGGGCGTGTACTTTTTGCGTTTGCCCTCGAACCGTTCGATAACCGTCTCCGTCTCCGAAGGAAGCCTCTCCAGCAAAGCCTCCAGCTCCTCTACCCGTCGAAAATAAGGCGCGGCCTCCCGGTCCCCCATCCGTTTGAGCGTCTCCTCATGCAAAGGATAGAACACGAGCCTGGCTACCGTTTTTTCCTCCGCCATGTGAACTAGTGCAGCCATCTGCTGCTCCCCGAACGTCTCGAAGCTGTCGTATACCCATACCGTACCCCGCTTAGCTTTACGTTCATCTTCCGGCATATAGCCGAAAGGCACACTGCTTGCTTGTCTCGCCATGCTGGTTCCCCCATCTATTGGAAATGATCGTTGTTAGCCTTAGTATACCATCCGCCTCTGTAAACATTCCCGCAATAAGGAATAAATGTCCTCTTTCCAGGCAAGCTTAAGAACAGCTTACTGCCTTCGGCACGGGCGTATCCGCGCTGCTCGGGAAAGAAAGCCAAGTATACAAGGAAATGGAGAGAGATCGAATGTCGGAAAATAAAAAGCATCAAGGAAACTACGAGGGAACCGCCTCCATGAAAGCGGAAAATCAGGATATGGAGTTCGTGAATGATACGGTGGAGGACGTGAAAACGACCAAAAACTTAAACGGAGCCATTTTCAAGGATTCGGCTGAGGAAGAGTAAGCAGGATATCTGCCGTTCGGTATCCTGACTTTGAAATGAACCAAACGGTTAGCGCTAGCTTACGATGTCATTAGGAGAATTCCCCGTCTGCGGCGGAGCCGATTCAGCCTATGTGGTGTCACCAAAATAAGAGGATGAGGGATTCCCGAAGGAATACCTTCATCCTCTTTTGCCAGAGAACCCGGGTTATAGTTTTACGGCGGATATCAGAAGAAACATCGGTCTTCGCAATTCATCCTTTATTTCAGGACCAGTATCCATAAGCCTTGGGTCCGGTTCAGGCTCCACCAGCTCCCTGATCTGGAACCCCGATCGGATTAATTGATTGATGTATGACGTCAGCGTCCTGTGGTATTTTGTGACTTTCTCGCCCAAAAACCGGGTATGACGCATGCCTTCTGCAAAATACTGGTCTACCGGCCAGAACATCCTCTGGCCCAGCTCATCGTAGTGCCAATCCTGCTTCTCATGGGCGGTGAACACCGGATGCTCGACCGAGAAAACAAACGCGCCCCCGCTTGTGAGACACCGGTTTACTTTGCGGCAAATCTCCTCGAAGGACTGAATATAGTGGAATGCCAGCGAGCTGAAGACGACATCAAAGCTATTCTCCGGAAAATCAATATCTTCAATTGGCAATTGCAGGTATTGAATAGAGTCTGACTGCGTCATACGCTTCGCCTCCCGGAGCATTCGTTCCGAAATATCGACGCCGGTGACCTGCTTCGCCCCTTGCTCGATTGCATAACGGCAATGCCAGCCATAACCGCAGCCCAAATCCAAAACCCGCTGATTCCGCAAGTCCGGAAGCATTCTTTTTACTGCATGCCACTCTCCCGCAGCATCCAGGCCTCCGATGGAACGGGCCATTTGACTATATTGTTGAAAAAACGCGTGATCATCATATTTGTTTTCTTTCATCTTGAAGACCTCCTTACCGTAGGTTAAACGTGTCGGCAGCCGTCGCTTCCTCTCTGAGTATGGCCCAGGATTCCAGCTTGGCCTCGAATGACAAGGTCCTCGCAGGGCTAGTGGAGGGCAGCACCATGTACGAGAGATGCTCCCCAATGCCAAGCTCCTTCAGCTTCGGCAGCACCCTCTTCCGGTACAGCTCGCCGGCGGCCTGCCCGTTGAAGAAGACTCGGCTTACTTGAGGGTACTTCCGAAACAACCATCCGAAGTCATTCGGCTCTGGATGGCGGATGTTCGTATCCAGGCTGCCCTCCCGCTCGCAGGAGGCCAGCACGTCCCATAGACCAATCCCATGCGATAAAGCAAACGCAAGCCGCTCCTCGTAGCTCTCGCTCGGGCTTACCTGCTGTCCCTGATGAGCCGTCGTCTGGGAGCCGAATAGGGTATACAGCAGCCTCCAGAAATGATTCCGCGGATGCCCGTAATATTGCTGCTTGGTTAAGGACAGCGCGCCCGGCATGGAGCCGAGCACAATCGTCCGGCATGATGCATTCATCACGGGTGGCAGCCCGATAAGACGATCTTCTTCTCTATTCACGTAGATCCTTATCTCCTTTCACCACGGCTGCGATCCGATTACGACCGATATCATCTCTATTGTTCCCTGTTTCCTGCCGCTAGCCGCCTCTAGGCTTCAAGCCGCTTGCTTTGATCGAGCTTGACCCTTTGCTTCAGAGGCCAGTTCAGCAGCAGCAGCCCGGCCATGAAAACGCCCGCCCCGCCTATAATATAGACAGTAATAGGATCATGAAAAAATAAATATGACCATGCTATCGTGAACAGGACTCCGCTGTTGCTGACAATGACGGCAACAGCAAAGCTCACTCTTTTGAGTGCCTGCGCGAACCAGTTGAAGCTTAGCCCGGTTATGAGCCCGAGCCCGAGCAGGGCTGCAATCGCCCATCCGTTCACCGGCCCTGTCGCATGGGCTTGTACCGGCAGCGGAAGCGCCATAAGCAGCGAGCACCAGAAAAAGACGGAGAAGTTCATATTTTCCGCATCCATCGATTGAATCAGCATTTTCTGGCTTAATACGTGGAAGGTTGTGCCGACCGCGGAGAAAATAAACAGAACGGTCGTCAAGCCGTTGCTCGCCAGCATCTGATGCAGCGGAAGCCCGTTCCAGCTGATCATCAGCACGCCTCCGATACAAAGACCCGCCGCCGCCCATCCGCGAGCCGAGACGCGCTCCTTAAAGTAAAAGGCCGAAACCAGCAGCAAAATCACGGTCTGGATCGGCCCTACCAAGATATTGCCATATGAATAGCCGATCGATAGGGCCAGGTTTTCGAAGAAATAGTTGCAGCTTTTGCCAAGCGCCCCAAGCCATATCCACTTCATATTGCCGCGAAGCTTGATTCGCCCGTCCTTCAAAAGCAGTAAAATGCCTAAAAAAACAATCCCTAACGCAAACCGTGCAAAGGTAATCGTCGTACTATCGACCATCCCCGATGCCGTCTTCACCAGGATCCCGACAAAGCTCCAGGATAACGTCGCCAAAAAAAGCAGGAAATACCCCACGCTGCCACACCTCATTCGTCCTCTTGACCCGCTCTGTCTTTCGGCATGCCGAGTCTGATTCTTGTCCGCTTCGATTTTACGTAGCTATTGTACCACAGCCCTGGGATGCCGTAACGATGAATATGAAGTTCGGCAGATCCGTATTTGGCGAAAAAAAAGAAACCGCGGGCGGTTTAAAACTTAAACCTGCCCACGGTTTCACTCAATTGCCCCTCGGCTGAACGAAGCGCATCCGATAGAGCCCGGGTTTCCTCCGATTCCTGGAGCTGCCGTTGTGATGCTTCAGCTACCTGGTGCGCATTCTCCGATGCCGATCCGGCGATTCTCGCCATTTCCTCGATGCCCGCGGTCACTTCCTCCGTACCGGCCGTCATTTGCTCGGCAGCAGCGGACACTTCCTCCATCTGCCCGGAAATGCTGCGGATCATGTCGACCATGCTCCCAAGCACCCGGCGAACCTCTTCAACCTGAAGAACTCCAAGCTCAACGTCCTTCCCGCCCTGCTGCATGGCCAGCACGGCGGCTTTCATGGTGGTTTGTATGCCTTCGACCATCTCGTGAATTTGCCCGGCGGAGGCCTCCGATTGATCGGCCAGCTTGCGTACTTCCCCGGCAACAACGGCGAAACCTTTGCCATGCTCTCCCGCCCGGGCCGCCTCAATCGCCGCATTGAGCGCAAGCAGCCCCGTCTGGGAGGCGATTCCCGAAATCACATGCGCCATCTCGCCCACAACCTGCATCCCTTCCTCCAGCTTGTGAATAGCCTCGGCTACCTTGCGGGCAGATTCATTCATCGTGCCCATCTGCTCCATCGCCTTCTCGGACGAATGGCCGCCCTGATCGGCCTCCTCAACGAGACGTTTTGTAGCCTCCGTCACATGCGAGGATGCTTCGGCAATGCGCTGAATACCTCCAGCCATCTCCTCCATCGCTTTGGCGCTGTCCTCAGCCCCGGAAGCCTGATTCTCGGCGCCGGCTGCCATTTCCCGAACGGTACGCGATATATCGGAGGCCATAGCGGTTGATTGGGCTGCGCTCTCCGTCAGCTTGCCGGATATATCCCCTATCCGGCCCGACATGCCATGCACCGTACCGATTATGCCTTGAAGATGGGCGATAAACCGGTTCACCTCTTCCGCCAGCTGTCCCATCTCATCCTTTCCTTTTACCGGAATCCGGTAGGTCAAATCGGCCTCATGGGAGTTCAGGTTGGCCGTTGCCCGAAGGACGAACCGCAGCTTGCGTGCAACAATCAAACGGGATAACACGAACAAAAGAAGGAGCATGCCCGCATACAGCAGCCCGAATGCGCCGCCCATCAGCATACGCTGCTTGGCCACCAAGGCGTCGGACCCTTCCTTGGATAAGGCGACGCGGACGCCGCCCCAATGCTTGCCTTCGATTGTAAGCGGGTACGAAATATTCCACGTTTCCACGATCTTGCCCTCGAGATTGCGGGGGTATTTCTGCAGCAGTGCCTTGGACGTGTCTTTGGTTGCGGCAGACCGGTATCCGGTCTCATCATTGAAGACCCGGTTGCCCCGGTACTTTTGACTCAACAGGCCTGTGGCCCCCCATGAATCCTTGGATGCCTCGCCCTGCGGACTGTATTTGCTGTTATGCGTTGCCGTATAGCCGACGAAGTCCGGATGATCCGAATACATCGATGGAATAGCAAAGATGACGTTATCGTCCGTCAGGAAGCTATCGATCACCGCCTGCCAGCGATCATCGGTATATTCGTCGAAAGCGCTTGTATATTTAAGCTCATATTGCGCAAGCGGAACGGAACGGCCGTCAAACAGCAGCTGCTTGCCTTCCGCATAAGCCGGGTCCTTCGAGCGCTTCTGCGCTTCCTGCTGGCTTTCCGGCACGACCGTCAGCGTATCATTGAATAAACGGCTCTTCAGCTCTTCTCCCGTCAGCCTTGTTCCATTCCTCAAGACAACGCCGTTGCGAATGTCATCTTCGGTGACGCTCTGCAGGGTCTTGGAGAGCGCCACTGCCAGGCTGTTCCCTTTATCCAGCAGCTGTGCTTCCGCATCCTTGTTTATCTCATGCCACTCGACGGCATAGATTCCCGCCATCAGCGCCAGTAGGATGATCCCGGTATACGCCATAAACTTGCCTGTTAGAGATACGAAGCCTTTAGCCATAAAATCCCCCCATGCCCTATGGATTAATTTTCCACCATTATACATGGTTTTTTGGGGATAAAGGCCTACCATCACGTACAAAATATGACATTTTCAGCAACAAACCGACATCCGTTAGACGAATCGTCTCCACAGAAGCATAAGCAGCATAACCGCAACAAAAACTCCTAAGACAACAAAAAAGGCCTTTAGAAACCCAACGATAAACGATGGCTCCTGCTTACGGTCCGGATCCCGGTCCAGCCAATCCCGCACCCATAATACGGCCACCGTACCCAAAGAGGCGCCGCAGGCCCAGCGGAGCAGCTTCAGCACATATTCTCTCATGGGCAATAATTCCGTTACGGTCGATGAAGCGCTTCTGGAGACGGTTATCTGATCGTCACACAGCAGGACGGCCAGGAACAGTCCGATGATGAAGCCGTATAAACCGCCTTTCACCAGCTTGGTTTCCAATGTTTCCTCCCCCTCGTATAAAAAATAATGAGCCCCTTCGATCTTTCGTCTTGGGAGCTCATCTCTTGGTTGTAAAGTTTTTTAGATTATCCGCTTTATTGGGCACTAGCGGCATAGGCGTTCCATAACGGCCGCAGCTCAGGCTCCAGCGCACGCTCCAGGTAGGGATCGGCCCCAAGGAAGCTCCGGTAGTCCACATAGCTGCGGACCATGGCCGACAGCTCCGCTTCCGCAGGCCGTTTTCCCTTGACGGCCCGAATCAGTACATTTTTGGGCGTATGCTCCATATCGATGAATTCCAGCAGCTGCGTCTTGTAGCCTACGATATCGAGCAGCTTGGCCCGAATGGCGTCCGTAGCCAGCGCAGCGAACCGTTCCTTCAAAATCCCGTGCTGCAGCAGAGGCTGAAGCACCTGATTCTGCAGCTGACGGAACAGCTCATGCTGACAGCAGGGCACGGACAAAATAACGTCGGCCTGCCAGCGGACCGCCTTTTCCAGAGCCGCATCCGTCGCCGTGTCGCAAGCATGCAGCGTCACGACCATATCGACCCGGTCCAGTTCGTTATACTGGGCGATGTCCCCTACGAGAAACTGCAAGCGGTCATAGCCGAAGTCTTCGGCAAGCTTGCTGCAATGCCGGATGACATCCTCCTTGAGATCCAGACCGATCACCCGGATATCGAGTCCCTGTACTTCTTTCAAATAATGATAGAGGGCGAAGGTGAGATACGATTTGCCGCAGCCAAAGTCGACGATGTTCAGCGTCCGGTCTTTTGACAGATGAGGCACTACATCCGCGATCATCTCGACAAAGCGGTTGATTTGGCGGAACTTGTCATACTTCTTGGCGAGCACCTTGCCCTCCGCGTTCATAATCCCCAGCTCGACCAAAAATGGAACCGGGGTCCCTTCCTCGAGCACGTAATTCTTTTTACGATTGTGGGATAGCTCTGCTGCAGGCTTCTTGGTCGGCGGCTTCTTTAAAATACCGGCCTTCCCCTTCTTGCTGATCAGTACCTGGTAGTCCGCTTCCACTGCTTGCAGCAGCGCCTGACGGAACGACACTGTCAGCATCTGCTCTATTCGTTCAGCGGCTTCCTCGGGCACAACATTATCATGCAGCACTTTGCTGCCGCAGTAGGAGCTGAATTGATAATGAAGCTTGCCCTTCAGCTCCAGCGGCTTCACGACAACCTTGGTGCAGCCCTGTGGATCCTTGGTGCGAACCTGGCTTAAGGTCGCTTGTATGAGCGAGCGCTGTTGGATAAGATCGTTCAATAGCGATGCTATGGATTGCATAAATGGTCATTCTCCGTTCCGATGGGTAAGTAAGGTCATGGCTATTTTTAGGAAGCAGGCCGCGATCCGTCCGGGCTCTTCCTGACCGAATCAGGCCCCCCGGCAAAGTCCGGTTGATTCGCCAGCATGACCATGATGGTTAGTAGTAATTATACCTAATTTGCCCACAGGAATGCGAGCAGGAACATTCGCCGCTTGAATCAGCGATAACATAGCTCCATTAGAAAAGAAAAAGCGCCGCATTCCGCAGCGCTCATTCCTTTTCCCTCCATTATTGCACGAACGATTTCAGCATCCACACATGCTTCTCCAGGCTCGCTTGTATGCCCAGCAGCAGATCGGAGGTCGACTCGTCTCCCGCCTCTTCCGCGGCTTCCATACCTTCCTGAAGCTCTTTGTTTACGGTATTGAAATCCTCGATCAGCTGAGAAACCATTTCCTCGGCCTTTTCTTTGCCGCTGGCCTCCTTGATAGAGGAATCCTGCAGCATTTCCTTCATCGTAGCTACGGGCTTTCCTTGAATCGTGAGCAGGCGCTCGGCCACCGCATCGAAATGAAGCGTCACTTCGTTATACAGCTCTTCGAATTTGACGTGCAGCGTAAAGAAATGAGGTCCCTTAACATACCAGTGATAGTTATGGAGCTTCATATATAATACACCGAAGTTGGCTACCTGCTTGTTCAATACTTTTTCAATCGATACGGTTGTAGCTGTAGACATATGGGTCACGCTCCTTTTTAGATCATTGGAATAGGATATTTTTGCTCACAATGGAATTACCCTTCTTAAGGAAGGTTGAAACGCGGCAGTAAGCTTTCACTTCAGCTCCGATGCACGCAGTGGCCTTCCGCTTTCTATTTATCGCTTTGGTCGATATGGAGCCTTGGCTTGGTATTGCCCTTGGTATTCTTGTACAGCTCTTGCTCCTCGCTCTCGAGAGGCAAGCTGACCAGCTCCCATTCGGTTTGGCCCATCATAGGATCGTAAGGAAACTCATCCCCCCGCTTCAGCGTCTCCTCGCGTCCCCATTCATTCTCATATATACCGTCTGTTTCGACTTCGTCACTGGATACAGGCTTCATGCTTTTATCGTTTGCCATAGATGCCAAAACCCTCCTTGATGTTGAACTCGGACGTTATTATACCCTTATCCCCCGGGATCTATGATGCGGAAATGACGGTGAAAGGCCGGTCGAGGCGGCGTAAAAACTTTAAGTTTATTTTCAGGTTTCCATAAAGTGGTTCTGCTACAATGATCTCAAACACTACTCTATGTAGTGTATAATCGCTTCAGAAGGCGGGTGTATTCGAAGGCAGCTGATACTTAGAGAAGGCTAGTAGTGCATTATATTAGATGAGAGGATGAGAGCGATGGATTATCTTATGAAAAATATGCATTTTATTTTTATCCATATTCCGATTGCCATGTTAATTTTCAGCTTCGTCTTCGACATCCTGGCTGTCGCCTTGAAGAAGAAGGATTGGCATACCGCCGCTATCCTTTGCTTGGTCGTAGGAACTCTGGGAGCGATCGCTGCGGTCTGGACCGGTCCGGACATCCCCAATCCTGCCATCCAGAAGCATGCGCTGTACGGAAAAATCACGATGGTGCTGTTCATTCTCTTAACAGCCCTGCGCTTATGGTTTCACTGGAGAAAGAAGGCCGAAACCGGGAGCCGGCCCGCTTATTTGGCTGCCGCCTTTATCGGGGTGCTGCTCGTGTCCTATACGGGGCATCTGGGAGGGCAAATGGTACATAAAGAAAAAGGCCCGATGCAGCGCCCCAACGGCCAGCCCGCCATGCAAGGAGGTCCTGTGACGAACGGCACCGCCCCCGCTTCCTCTCCGGCTTCAGGTAAGCCTGCTCCCTAATGGATAGCAGAAGCTTTTTTTCTTCACCCACACAAAAATCCCCCTCGCTTCTTCCAGTAAGCACAGGGGGAGTAAGTCTTATAACATATATCGGGCTGCATAATGCTGTATCAATTCCTCTTTACGCTGCAAAACGGGCAGGAAGGACTCAGGCACCCCTTTCGGAAAAAGTACCCCCAGGCCACTGCTGTGCGGGAATGACATATGCGGCAGCACTGATAATGCATCCCACAGCTTATATATACACCAAAGTCGGCAAGACGCGCCACAATATCATGGAACAAGATGATGCCATTGGGCGCTATCTTCGGATACCAGGTTTGAAAGTCATGAAGCACCGCTTCATAGGTATGATATCCGTCAATATGCAGTAAATCGATGGAGCCGTCCGCGAACAAATCCAACGCCTGATCGAAGCTCCCGCGAATCAGCGTACCGATCTGGGGAAACTCCCTCGCTGTCACCACAGAAACATCAAGGTAGATATTTTCTCCATAAGCCCCTGTATGCAAATCTCCCTTCCATGTATCCACAGCATAGCAGCGGGTAGACAACCCCCCGTCCTTCACCGCCTGGCAAAAGCTGAAAAACGAGGTTCCATACAGGGTGCCCAGCTCCACAATCGTTCTGGGTTTGGCAAAGCGAACCAGATCATAGGCGAAGCGCCGATGCCCCGACCAGGCTCCATTTACCATGAATTCAAGGGGCAGCTCGGGGGCTGAATCCGCGATAAATACCGCATCGTGAAACTCCCAATCCATTGAAATGATCACCACTCTCACATTGATACAAGGATTGGGATATTGTATGAAGAATGGGACCGTCTTGGGAGGGCATATCGGCCGGAGGCCTGCCCATTTTGGCAGGCCTCAAGAATCCGAACCCGTACGCGCATGATCGTTGAACCAGCGGTAACCCTTCCTCACTGCAGTCAACAAAAACTCAGGAACGGGCATATGGTGCAGAACCGGGAAGTAAAACCGGTCGTAAGCGGCCTTCAAATCGTCCCACATACTGCAAGGCTCCTCCTTCAGGAAGTCCGACACGTCGACCACGATTCCCCGTCCGTCTTTCAGCATGACGTTTTTGCCGTGTACGTCGTGCGGATTCAGCCCTTTTCGCCTCGCGTAATCGAGAGCTGCATCAATATCGTCGATGACCCGCCGGGGGATCGGAATCCCCCTCAGGATGCAGTTATACAGCGTAATGCCGCTTAAGCGCCGCAGAATCAGATAGGAATCCCCGGCATAATAGCATTCCGAATAGGCAGGATGGCTCCCCAGCCGCCTGTATACCTCCGCCTCCGCTTCAAGCCCCGGACGGCCGGGAGCGTATACTTTTACCGCCATATCGCTATAGTCGGGGTGATATACAACCGCGGCATAATTGCCGGCTCCGAGCAGCTTCCACGGCTTCGGCACATGATGCACCTTAACAGGGTCATGGGAGTGCTCGCTTTCGATGCGAAGCGCGGGGAGCAGCTCCCGCTCCACTATGTTGACGAACGTTTGGATCATGTACATCAGCTCCTTGTTTGCTGACTGTCAGCCTCCGTACATACGAGTAGGAAGTCCAACTACTCCCGGCTTTACGCGAAATACTCCACCGGCGTGCGGCTGCTTGGCGAGCTCCTCCTCCGACAGCCCCGTGCGCGCGGTCGTGATATACAATTCATCCAACCGCTCCCCTCCGAATGTGCAGGAAGTGACGCGGGCTGCTGGCAGCGAAATCTTGCCGATTTGTTCGCCCGTTTGCGGATTCCAGCGGGATACCTGCCAGCCGCCCCATTGAGCCACCCACAGCATTCCCTCCGCATCCACTGTCATTCCGTCGGGGAAGCCGCCGCCTTCCGGTATGGTCACTACCGTTCGCGCCTGTCCCAAGCTTCCGCTTTCCACATCGTAATCATATGCAACGACCTTCTTGGTTGGCGAATCAATGTAGTACATCGTTCCGCCATCCGGGCTCCAACCGAGCCCGTTGGATACCGTGATGCCGTCAAGCACTTTGCGTACCCTCCGATCCTTTTCCAGAACATAGAGCGCTGCTATCGGCTCCTTCTCATCAAAGCTGAGCGTACCGGCCCAGAAACGGCCTGCCGCGTCGCATTTGCCGTCATTAAACCGGTTCTCCGTCTTGTCGCTCTCCGGATCATCAATGAACGTCAGCTGCTCCGTCTCCCAATCCAGCAGATAGAAGCCGTGCTGGAGCGCCAGCACAAGTCCGCCTTCCTGCCTCGGAACAACCGCTCCCACCATTTGATCAAGCGTGATCGTACGGTTCGTTCCTTGCTCAGGACAGTAAGCATGAAGCTGATTTTGCTTGATATCCACCCAGTATAACGTTCCGCTCCGGGAGTCCCAGCAGGGGCCTTCTCCCAAGGTGGCTTTTAGGTCTAGAACCAGTTCCGCTTGAGGCTGTGTCATCGCAGATTCCTCCATTCATATTTAAGCGTTCTCAATGTCCATTATTGCCTTTATTGTAGCATAGGAGACCGGGAGAAATCACGGGCAGCCCCGAAGCAGGCTCCTTGGCTTTCAAACCTATTCCATGCCAAAAAAAACCTGCAAGCCGGTCCTACCGGTCATTGCAGGTCTTGCTGATTGCTTGGTTGAGCGGTCCGCTCATCGGGTTTCCGTTTCTTCCGGGCTTTCCATTGGTGTCAGGCTTTGCAGCGCCGCCTGATCCTCTGCCAGATCCGCTCTAGCCTCCTCTACCGCCTTCTGATTATGGCTGAAGCCGGCCTGCTCCACTGCACGCTCCGCCCGCTCCACCGCCGTTTGAGCCTGCTCGATCAATTGCTCGCTCGGATGGCTTTGCGCCTGCGTAACCGCATGGTGAGCCGTCTTAACGGAGTTTTGCGCCTGGGAAATCGGGTTCTGCGATTGCAGACTGGAATCCTCTGTCATGGAAGATACCTCCTTAAGTCTTGGTTTTCATTCCTTGCTTACTATGGAACAAAAGGAGGTATTTTATGCCGATGAGCCCTTCTTCGCAAAGCCCGGCATCCGAATTATAATAACGCCGTCGGCTGATCTTCCGTTTCAAAGCGCTGCGACTGATAGCCGTACAAATAGGGATGCGCGTGAAAGCGTCCGATTTCGTTAATCCGCTTGGGCAATGGAGGATGGGTCGACATGAGCTCATACCATGCGACGAAAAAGCCCCTCTCTCTTGCACCCTGCTCCACATATTCGTTTATATTGACCCGGTTAAACAGCTGCTTCCCTATAGCAAGGATGGTTAAAGCCCGCACGGCCGCATTGGCATTTCCGGTATACGCCGTTGCAATACGATCGCAAGTAAACTCGCAGGAACGGGAATAGGCTTTCCCCAGAAAAGGAACCCACATCGCAGGCCAGATCAGCATATGCTTGTTGATATGCTTTCTTTGGATATGCGCAAGCTCATGGGCAATTACGAAGGTCAGCTCCTCGTCATTCCCCTGCTCGATCAATTCGAATATGTCCGAATATAAAATCACGAAATTTCGTCCCAGAAAGCGGGTTGCGAATGCATTCAGAACTCCCCCGGATTGAACGACAAACACGTCGGGCACCTTCGCGATCCCCATTTGCCGGCACAGCTCCTGCACTTTTTCATGCACTACGGGAAACTGGTTCGATGACAGCTTCACGCCCGAGCTGCGAATGCCTGCTACCAGCAGCCCATGCAATATGAGCGATACGATCAAGCCTATGATCAAATATGGAATCCCGATCATGGAAAAAATCAGACTGAGATAAATAAACACACTAACGCAGACACATATAATGAATAAAGCTGTTTCATTCTCATGTACCAACCTCGGATTCATTCTCCTACAACACTCCTGTTCAAAATAAGTCCAGCTGCTTCGGGGCGTTCTCCTTCGGCTGCATCCCCAGCAGCTCCATCAATTGCTTGGCATTGGCCGCCGCGTCACCGCCGGAATTGTTGTTAAAGATGACGCATAGCTCATCGGTCTTTTCCTGAAGCCGTTCCAGATGCTGCTTCCATTCCATCAGCTCATCCCGGGAATAGCGGTACAGGTAGCGGACATCCCTCCAATTCGGGGCGCTTGCCTGACTCCAGCCCTCTTGATTCCGCCCGTGCATTCGAACCATCGTCATGGAGCGGACCGTGGGATGGAGAACCGCAGGCACCGAACCCAAGCCCGCCTGAGGCTCGTCACAGATGCTGTGCATCCATCCTTCCTTTTCCATAAACGACAGCGTCTTGTCCCTCATTTCGGGGGTAAACCAGCTCTGATGCCGAAACTCCAGCGCAACGGGAATGGGGCCCATGCGTTCTTTGGCCTCCCGCAGCTTCTGCACATGGGCTCTCGTGCAATCAAACCACGGAGGGTATTGGAACAAGACCGTCTTCAGCTTCCCTGCGGCCTGCACAGGTCCTATCGATCGGATGAAGGCCTCGAACATCGCGGCTTCGTCGTCGAAGGGAATTTTCCCCCGCGAATGTCCAGTCATGCCTTGATAGGCTTTAATGATAAATCCGAAATCATCCGGAGTATCATGTACCCATTTCTCATATGTCGTTTCCGCCTGAACGGCATAAAACGAGCTGTCCACCTCTACAATGGGAAAATGGCGGCTGTATACCTTTAATTTATCCCGGCCCGGGGTTCCTTCCCCATACAAATCATCATGATCGCCCCAACCGGCAAGTCCGATATGTATCATAGGCACCTCACTATTCTTGCAGCTCCTATTGTATACTGGAATCCATTTCCTTTTCAATTATAAAATAGGAGAGATCAATCTCGCCATCGATTCCGCAGCACGGGTCAGAAGCGGCCTTTTGTTGTAGCTATCCCAGGTCAGCAGCTGGCAGTAACGAATATCCTGCTCGAAAATATGCTCAAGACGGGAAGCCACCTTGGGATCGAATAAAAAGGCATTGATTTCAAAATTCAACTCCAGACTGCGGCGGTCCATATTGGCTGTACCCACGGATGCCGCCTGACCGTCGACCACCATCGTCTTCGCGTGCAAAAAGCCCTTGTCATACAAGTAACAGCTTGCCCCTGCACGAAGCAGCTCCACCAAATAGGCGTAGGAAGCCAGATGAACCAGAGGATGATCGCCCTTGAAGGGGATCATGATGCGAACGTCTATCCCGGACAGCGTCGCTATTTTCAATGCGTTCAGCACGCTATCGTCGGGAATGAAATAAGGCGTTTGAATATAGATTCTCTTCTGGGCCTCGAAGATAAATTTGATGAAGCCGTTCTTGATCCGCTGCGTCTCCGAGCTCGGGCCGCTGGTAATAACTTGTACCGCCGTTTGCGCCGTATCCCGCATCGCCGGGAAGAATGCAGGGTCAGCCATCGGGCTTTCACTGGAGGCGGCAACGCCCCAATCCAGCAAAAATTGGACCTGCAGCCGATGCACCGCATCGCCCCGCAGCATCAAATGCGTATCCCGCCAATAACCGACACGCTTGTCCATCCCCAAATATTCATCCCCGATATTAAAGCCCCCGACAAACCCGACCCGCCCGTCAATGACTACGATCTTTCGATGATTACGGTAGTTGAGGCGGAAGTTCAAATAAGGGATTTTGGACGGAAAGAAGGGAAGCGCCTCTCCGCCTGCGGCCAGCAAGTCCGTGAACATTCTTTTCCTGACCCCAAGGGACCCGATATGGTCATACAAGAGACGCACCTTAACGCCCTCTTGCGCTTTTCGCGTCAGAGCCTCGATAAGCCTGCTGCCGGTCTCGTCGTTGCCGATTTTATAATAAAGCAAATGAACGTGGTGCTCGGCACGGCTAATCTCCTTAAGCAGCGCTTCGAATTTCTCCACCCCGTCGATAAAGATCGTGACTTCATTGTTCTGAGTCAAAGGGGAGTAGCCGCTGATCAGGTTCATATAAATCAACCGCTGGTAGTCCCGAACCGAAGGATCGTGATATGCGAACGTATTGTTATGCAGGCTCTGGGCCTGCCCCTTCATCTCCTCCCGGACCCGCCTCTCCAAACGCGGACGGTTGCGGTACACCTTCTGTCTGGCCAGGTTTTGGCCAAGAAAAATATACAGAAGGAAACCGACCACCGGCAGAAGCAGCAGCACCATAAGCCAGGCCCAGGTAACCCCTACATTACGCCTTTCCAAAAAAATAATGGCCGCCGCAAACAGCAGGTTGATGACGGGAATCCAATCATTCAGCGTCTTCCATATATGTATCGTCCAAAAATCCATGATTCCCCACCTCAAACAACGATTCTAACCCAACATTTACTAATACCATACACCATCAATGAAAATATGCAAATCTTTCATTCTATAAAAAATCGTAAATCCGTCTGATAGCCCAAGTATCCCCTCCTGCTCCCGGCACAGGTATAGAATCTAGCAAAATCGGCAAATCTAGCTACTAGCAATCGATTCTATCATTTGTGCTATCGAAGGAGGAAAAGAACCATGTATCGTAAAAGCTTGAGCATTATGCTGTTACTTCCTGCATTGCTGCTATCCAACCTGACCTTGGCCGCCCATGTATATGCCTATCATGTATTAGACGATGGAACGGATTTGCTCGAGGCCTATTCCGACCCCTACTATTATTCTTTGGCTCCTGAACCTTTGCTCGGGCATCAGCCTGCCGATGAAGAGCCTTCGGCGCCAGAGCCTGTCTATTATCAGGTAAACTCCGGCGATACGTTGTATAAAATTGCAAGTATGTTCGGCATTTCCATAGAATCCCTTATGGTTGAAAATAATATTAACGACCCGCGCCTTCTCTCCATTGGCCAGCAGCTGCAGATCCCTTCTGCGGAATCCGTCCTCCCGCTTTCCGACGGTCAGCAAAAGGTTATCAAAAAAGTGCTAAGCTCGACGCTTACCGCATACACGGCCGGCAAAGAATCTACGGGAAAGGAGCCTACGAGCCCCGCCTACGGCATTACCTACAGCGGAAGCAAGGCGGAGGAGGGCCGGACTATTGCCGTAGACCCTGCCGTCATTCCTATCGGCTCTACCGTATTCATTGACGGCATCGGCATCCGCACAGCGGAAGATACCGGCTCTGCCGTCCGGGGCGCGCGAATCGACGTGTTCATGAACGATTTGGATGAGGCTATTAACTTCGGCGTGAAAAAAAATGTAAAGGTCTACGTGCTGTCTTAAAAAAGCAATAAGTTCCCCCCTCCCTGTACTCCTGTACGATGCGTCAGGACATGCTCGTGAATATACTGCATGGATACCTCAATATTCGAGGAGCGTGAGCACCATGAGTATACATTCACTGCAGCAGACATTCCCTCGAAGAGCGGAAGGGAGCAAAATATTTATTGGGGAATTTACTTACGGCTACCCGGAAGTTCTATCCTGGGGGGAGAACAGCATTCTGACCATCGGAAAGTTCTGTTCTATTGCCGATAGAGTATCCATCTTTCTCGGAGGAGAGCACCGCCCGGACTGGGTGACTACGTATCCTTTCAATGCCCTGATCCCAAGTTTCAGCTATATCCAGGGCCATCCGAAGACAAAAGGGAATGTGGTGATCGGCAATGACGTCTGGCTTGGGTCTGGAGCTACGATTATGTCAGGCGTGCAGATTGGTGACGGTGCCGTCATCGGGGCCCGTGCCGTTGTTACCAAGTATGTTCCTCCGTACGCTGTCGTAGCCGGTAACCCCGGCAAAATTATTAAATACCGCTTCGATGACGAGACCATTCGCCGCTTGCTTCAAGTGCAATGGTGGAACTGGCCTCTGGACCGGATCGAAAGAGCGATCCCCTTCCTGCTGTCCACGGATATCCAGCTGTTTCTAGCGTATTGTGAAGCGCAAATTTTGTAAGAACGCTTTTCGCGGGACGACCGAAAAATCCCTCCATCCGGCTTGCTTTCGCCTGGATTCGGAGGGATTTTCGTTCCTATTGACATATGCCTGCCAGCTGCAGCGTTTGCTCCCGTCACGCGGGGTCTCAAAAGCAAGGCTGTTAGGCTGCCGAAGGGAGCCTGTTTTCCCCGGAAACTGCCAAACTCCCAAAAAAGTCATAGTTTTAGAGGAAGGACCATTATATTTCAACCCGATTTTGTGTATTATATTAAGATAAACTATTACGTAAGAAAGGTTGATTCTGTTGGAGAACCCGTCTGCATCATCCAATTTTATTAAAAACATCGTTATGGAAGACTTGAAATCCGGCAAAGTCGACTACATATTAACCCGTTTCCCGCCTGAACCGAACGGTTATTTGCACATCGGACATGCCAAATCCATCTGCCTTAACTTTGAGCTCGCCGACGAGTTCAACGGCAAGACTAACCTGCGCTTTGACGATACGAACCCGGTTAAGGAAGATACCGAATATGTCGAAGCCATCAAAGAGGATGTGGCCTGGCTCGGTTTTGAATGGGACGGCTTGTTCTTTGCCTCGAACTATTTTGAAGAAATGTATAACCGTGCGGTGCTGCTGATCAAGAAGGGTCTCGCCTTCGTCGATGACCAGTCCGCCGATGAAATCCGCAATACCCGGGGTACTTTGACGCAGCCTGGACAAAACAGCCCGCATCGCGACAGAACCGTTGAGGAGAACCTCGATTTGTTCGAAAGGATGCGCAAGGGTGAATTCAAGGACGGCGAGAAGGTGCTGCGTGCCAAAATCGACATGAGCTCGCCGAATATTAACCTGCGCGACCCGGTTATTTACCGTATCGCTCACGTGACTCATCATAATACCGGCGACAAATGGTGCATTTATCCGATGTATGCCTTTGCCCACCCGCTAGAGGACGCGATTGAGGGCGTAACCCACTCTATCTGTACATTGGAGTTTGAGGATCAACGCCCGTTCTACGATTGGGTTGTATCCGAGTGCGAGATGGAGCACCAGCCGAAGCAATATGAATTTGCCCGGCTGAACATCACCAACACGGTGATGAGCAAGCGGTTCTTGAAGCAGCTCGTGGACGAGAACATCGTTGACGGCTGGGATGATCCGCGCATGCCGACGATCAGCGGACTACGCCGCAAGGGCTACACACCGGAATCGATCCGCAATTTCGTTCGGGAAACCGGCGTAGCCAAAAGCTACAGCGTCGCTGATGAGCGCATGCTGGAATATTTCATCCGCGAGGATTTGAAGCTTAAGGCGCCTCGCACGATGGCGGTTCTGCGCCCTTTGAAGGTTGTCATCACGAACTATCCGGAAGATCAAGTGGAAATGCTGGACGCGGAGATCAATCCGGAAAATCCGGACATGGGCGTTCGCCAAATTCCGTTCTCCCGTGAAATTTACATTGAGCAGGACGACTTCATGGAGAACCCGCCGAACAAATATTTCCGGCTGTTCCCCGGCAATGAAGTGCGTCTGAAGAATGCTTATTTCATCAAATGCAACGACTTCATTAAGGATGCGGAAGGGAATGTGGTCGAAATTCACTGCACGTACGATCCGGAGACGAAGAGCGGCAGCGGCTTTACCGGACGTAAGGTGAAGGGAACGATCCACTGGGTCGATGCCAAGCATGCCCTGCCTGCCGAATTCCATTTGTTCGAGCCGCTCATCCTCGATGAGGAAAAAGGCGACAGTGACAATTTCATGGAGCATATCAATCCGAATTCACTGGAGATCGTCCATGGCTTCGTAGAGCCGAACATGAAAGAGGCTCAGCCTCAGGACAAGTTCCAGCTCTTCCGCCACGGCTACTTTAATATTGATCCGAAGCTGACCAAGGGCGATAAGCTGGTCTATAACCGAATCGTCTCCCTTAAAAGCTCCTTCGAGCTGTAAGGAACGATCCCCATATTCATCCGAAGCAGTTCCGGCGTTGACGCGCTGGGGCTGCTTTTTTGGCTTTCAGGAGACTTTCAGTTGCACTTCAGTCGCTTTTCATAAAACCGTTTTATACTTGCTATCAGATCAGCAAACGAAAACATTATGATAGAAAAGGTGAAATTCTTATGAAGCGCACACGTCAACTGCATTTATGGATTGGATTGATCTGTTCTATTTTTATTTTGATTGAATCCGTCACGGGATTATTGCTATCGGAACGATGGCTGGTCGGATCGGGCGGCATGGACATGAAGCCTCCTCAAGCCATTACCCAATCGGCAGCAGCAGGACAAGATTCAGGAGCATCCGATCAAGCATCCGCCAATACGGGACGAGCTTTAGCCAACCGTCCAGACGGAGCCTCCGATACGGCTAATCGGCAAGCCTTTAAAGGCGGCGACCGCGGCGGGGAAGCCGGCGGCGTTATGGGGGTTATTAGAGGCCTCCACGAAGGCAGAATCGGCCAAACCGATGTGAAATGGCTCGTCGATTTGACGGCCGTCGGCATGATCGTCCTTACTGTAACCGGGATTACGCTGTCTATTAAGACCCTCCGGGCTCAAAGCATCAGCCGCAGAAAAAAGCAGCAGGCTTAGGCTTGAATAATGTCTGACCACGCTCTAAGGCGTGGTTTTTATTTGCCCAAATTTACCATAAATTAACACACAGTTGTTCATCCTTTAACATTCGGCTGATACAATGCGGTGGACAAATTAAATAGGTAACCTAAGGAGGGCAAGTATGAAGAAAAGAACAGCATGGCTTTCTGTAATGCTGACATTATTCATCGCCGCATCCACGGCGGTCCCTGCATCCGCTGCTGACGCAACGAGCGGGGCGGCAACGATCACCATCCTCCACACGAACGACATCCACAGCCGGGTTGAAGAAAGCAAGGAGGGCATCGGCTACGCCAAGCTGTCGACCTTGATCAAGCAGCAGAAGGCGGCTAATCCGAACACGCTGGTTCTGGATGCCGGGGACACGTTCCACGGGCAGACTATCGCTAATCTGGAGCGCGGCGAGAGCATCGTCAAAATCATGAACAGCATCGGCTTTGATGCCATGGAGCCCGGCAACCATGATTTCAACTACGGAAGCAGCCGGCTTGTCGAGCTGAGCGGCAAAGCTCAATTCCCGATTCTTTCGGCCAATGTGAAGAAGGCTGACGGAACCCGCCTGCTCAAGCCTTATATTATCAAGGACGTTGCCGGAGTAAAGGTGGGCATCTTTGGCCTTACGACCCCGGAAACGGCATACAAGACCCACCCCAATAATGTGAAAGGCCTTACGTTCGCCGACCCGGTAGCTGAAGCCAAAGCGATGGTTAACGAGCTCAAGGGGAAGGCCGATATCATCATTGCTTTAGCGCATCTGGGAATCGATAAATCAAGCGCGGATACGAGCACCAAGGTAGCTGAGCAGGTCCCCGGTATTGATGTCATTATCGACGGGCACAGTCATTCCACGCTGGAGCACGGGATAACCGTCGGAAATACCCTCATAGCCCAGACTGGGGAATATAGTAAAAATATCGGCAAGGTCGATCTCCAGCTGGACGGCAAAACCATCAAAAGCAAAACGGCAAGCCTTATTACCAAGCCTGCAACCGAAAGCGTGGAAGCCGATCCTGCGGTCCTGAGCATAATCGATGAGATCAAGAAGAGCCAAGACAGCATATTATCCCAAGTGGTAGGCTCTTCAGCGATGAAGCTTGTCGGAGAGCGCGAGGTGGTTCGTGTCGGCGAATCCAATCTGGGCCATCTGATTACGGACGCCATGCTGGATGAGACCGGGGCGGATGTCGCTCTGACCAACGGAGGCGGCATTCGCGCATCCATCGAGGCCGGTCAAATCACCAAAGGTCAGATCATTACGGTGCTTCCGTTTGGCAATTACATTCAGACTAAAAAGGTCAAGGGCTCTGATATCGTAGCGGCCCTCGAGCTGGGGGTTTCCTCCTATCCTGAGCCTCTCGGCGGATTCCCGCATGTCGGAGGGGTTACGTTCACGCTTGACGCCGGCAAGCCCTCCGGCCAGCGCGTAAGCGATGTATTGGTCAAGGGACAGCCGATCGAGCCAGACAAGGTCTACGTTCTGGCCACGAATGATTTTATGGCGGCCGGCGGCGACCAATATACGATGTTCAAGGATTATCCGATAGCTAACGACTTCTCCTCACTTGAGGAATCGGTCATCGCTTACCTGCAAAAAATAGGCTCCGTGCAGCCGAGCGCCGATAGCCGCATGAAGGTCATATCTTCCGCTTCGGAGCCCCAGCCGGCTCCGGTTAAACCTGCTGCGCCTGCAGAAGCTCAAGCCTCCTCGGGGGTATATATCGTACAATCCGGAGATTCCTTATGGACTATTGCCCGTCGGTATGGAACCCAATGGGAAAAGCTGCAGGAATGGAATCAGCTTGCCGATCCCAATCTGATTTTCCCCGGACAAACAATTGTCGTGCCGGCCAGCTAATATGACATAGGATTGGCATTGTGTTCGTTCCATTGTACACTGAAGATACGGCAGCCCCCGGCTTACGCCAGGCTGATACAATCTGATGAATGAGGTAGGACATGGAACAACAAATGTCGTCTTTGCTTGGCTTTTGGATGAAGCGGGCTTACCGGGATATTTGCAATTATTTGGACAGCCGCCTGGAATCGTACGGGGTCACCAATTCCCAGCTGGGTGTACTGATGATGCTTTGGGAGCAGGACGGGCTGACGCAGACCGATATTCAAAAAATGCTCGGCATCCAGCCCGCTTCTATGACTCATTTGATTAAAGGGCTGGAGAACAAGCAGCTCGTCACCCGCAGCGGAGACCCTAACGATTCTCGGGTCAAGCGATTATATATCACGCCGCAAGGAAAGGCATTGGAGAAGCCTTGCATGGCCATAGTCATAGAGGGCGAGGAGAAAATGCGCGGCGGCTTTTCCCCGGACGAGATTAAGATCCTGAGAGCCTGGATTCAGAGAATGATGGGCAATCTGAATGAAGGGAAATAACCCGTTTAAAGTTGGGCCCATGACTTCGAAGCAGATGTAGCGGTGCTTTCTGCGGGGAGAACCAAAATTATAATACTTTATCATGTGCACAAAGAACTCCCTTGAACGGGGGTTCTTTTATTTAGATATCGAAGTTTGTTTTTTCTTGTTATTATTCTTTTTTCAAACAACTGGGGCAGGTTGATAGTTCCCGATGGATGTCCTGATAGCCCTGAATTAATCTATATTAATCGTGATTTTATTTAATTATATAAATTCCTTGCTACATATGCACTCGGAACTATTTTGGAAATTTACGTATTTCCTTCTTGAAAAACCTTCCATTTTGGTTTATTATTCACTTAGATATCTAAATATATTTTCGAATGGAGGTTGTTTCCATTGCCTGATGACGTTTTATACCGCAAATCGTATTTAGGCCGCATTTCAGAATTGAGACCGATGGCCTTACCGGCAGCGAACAGCTATTTTCAATACGAAAAGGAAGCCTTCGCTTCCGGGCTCATCCCCCGTAAGACAAAGGAGCTTATTGCCGTAGCCGCCGCTCATATCACTGGCTGCCCTTATTGCATCGACGTGCATGTAGCCAAGTACAAAAAGCTGGGCGGCACGATGGAGGAGATCATGGAGGCCGTTATGGTCGCTTCCGCCGTCAATGCTGGAGCCGCTCTAGCCCATGCCGTCAATGCCCTGAATGCGTACGAGCAAAATTAACCTCAAAGACATCCCCAACCCGGCATGCTTCACTTCAACTATGGTCTATAGCCAAACAGGAAAGCCCGGCTCGAAGCTGAATGCTTCTACCGGGCTTATGTTGTTCCTAGTGATCCTGCTTGTTCAAAGATCTAAGCGCATCGCGAAATTGATTATCGCCTGTCGCCTTAGGCGGCAGATGCTGTTGATCCTCATCTTGCTCCTCTCCGCTCTCAAAGTTCCTAAGCGCCTGCCGATAGTCATAATCGCCCCGATTGCTTTGCTTTTGCACCTTGGGCTCCGACGGTAAAGATTCCGCTGCTGCGGGCACTTCCTTCACCGGCTCTCTTTCGGGTTCTGCAGGTGGCGCTGCGGAGGGTACGGCTGCAGGAGGAGCAACTTCCACTCTGGCAGGAGTTTCCATTTCGGCCTCCTTCTTTTTGCGGTTAGCCTCGACCTTCAAATTGTAAACAATGAGGAAGATAAGCCCGACAACGGCAATAATACCAAAAATGATATATTGCATAAGCTTACACCCTGTCGTGCTTCATCTTGGCGGTTATCGAAGCGACCCGTTTACCTAATGCCCGGCCAAGTGCAAGGTCTCGTTCCGAAGGCAGGTTCGGCGGATCATTACGTGACGCCTCTACCGGGCAGGTAACGCCGACTCCATAATAGGAGCCGTATAAGGCATTTTCAGGGATGTTGCCGGGAAGTCCCACAATGATCATTCCTTGATGCAGCATCGGAGTAATCAAGTTCAGCATCGTCGCTTCAATGCCGCCGTGAACCGTAGCGGTGGTGCAGAAGACAGCGCCGATTTTATCCATCAGCTTCCCTTGTGCCCAGAGATATCCCAATTGGTCGATCCACGTTTTCATGCCGGAGCTTATGGTTCCGAAATGCCCCGGACAGCCCCATATGATCGCATCCATATCAACTAACTCGCTCGTATCCGCATCGCTTACATGGCGAAGCTTGACCGTAGAGTGAGGATGGCTGTTAGCCCCTTCGTAGATGGAGCGTGCCAGCGCCTCCGTGTGCCCGTTCTCGCTATCATAAACCACAATGATTTTCATGGTTGCTCTGTCCTCCCTATCCTGTGCTTCTTCCTTCAATTTTCCCCATGAATCCGCAAAGTATGAGGCTGCTCATGAATTTCCAATCTCAGAAATCCATTGCATAAAGAAACAACCGTCAGGGGAAAATGTGTACAGAATATTGGAGTATGGAGGAATGTAAGATGAGCAAAGTAATTTTGGTTAATATTTTGGTTTTGATCCTCATTTTGGGTGGCGCCGGAGCGGCTATTTACTATTACAACCGTTCTATTAATTATGTAACGACTGATAACGCCAAATTCGAAGGCCAGGCTATAACGATTGCGGCCGTTGCTTCCGGTCAGCTTACGGATTGGAACGGTACGGTTGGCAAGGCTTATCGCTCCGGCGACCGTGTAGGCAGCATCCAGCCGGCAGCTGGCGCAGCCAAAGTTGATTTGACGTTCCCGATTGACGCCACTATTGTTCAGCAGACCGCCGTGCCCAACTCCTTCGTCTCGGCAGGCTCTCCGCTCGCCAGAGGATTTGACATGGCCCATCTGTACGTTACCGCTAATATCGAAGAAACAAAAATCAACAATATCAAGGTGGGGCAAACGGTGGACGTGTATGCAGACGCTTTTCCGGGAACCACCATCACCGGCCATGTGGAAAAAGTGGGATTAGCAACAGCGAGCTCCTTCTCCCTGCTGCCGTCCTCCAACAGCAACGCAAACTATACGAAGGTCACTCAAGTCATTCCTGTAACCATCACCTTGGACAGTTATAACGGACTCGCCATCGTTCCGGGCATGAACGTATCCGTACGAATTCATATTTAGCAGGGGGCCGTCATGGAAAACATTTCGATCGGCCGCACGCTAACCGTGTTAATGGCCGGGGCTTTCGTAGCCATCTTGAATCAAACCCTTATCAGTGTGGCTATCCCGCACATGATGAATGATTTCAACGTATCGGCCACAACGATCCAATGGTTGACCACCGCTTATATGCTGGTTAACGGAGTGCTTATCCCGATCACCGCGTTCCTGATTGAAACGTATGGAACCCGGGCCTTGTTTCTTTTTGCCATGGTGGCCTTCACAGTGGGAGCTCTCATCTGTGCCATAGCGCCCAGCTTCTCGATCATCCTCTTCGGCCGTATTATTCAAGCTATTGGGGCCGGTGTCCTAATGCCGCTGATCACCAACGTATTCCTGGCCGTCTTCCCTCCGGAAAAAAGGGGTGCGGCTATGGGAATGATGGGGATCGTTATGGTGTTCGCACCGGCTGTCGGGCCGACCTTGGCTGGATGGGTTGTGCAAAACTATACTTGGCGCATCCTGTTCTATGCTATGCTTCCGTTAGGGATACTGGATATTTTGCTGGCAACGAAATGGCTTAAAAATGTTACCAAGCTCTCCTACCCTCCGTTTGATTTGGCGGGAGCCATTTTCTCAACGATTGGCTTTGGAGCGCTGCTCTACGGCTTTAGTGAAGCCGGCAGCAAAGGCTGGACCAGCTTGCTGGTCGTATGCAGCTTTTTCATCGGAGGTATTTTCCTGCTGCTGTTCATTTGGCGGGAATTGACTACCGATCAGCCATTGCTGAACTTAAGCGTGTTTAAATACGATGTGTTTACGATGAGCACCATCATCGGGGCGGCCGTGAATATGGCTATGCTCGGAGCCATGATTTTGCTGCCGATTTACCTGCAAAATATTCGCGGCTTCACACCGCTTCAATCCGGCCTCTTGCTGCTCCCGGGAGCTTTGATTATGGGCGTCATGTCTCCCATATCCGGTGCGCTGTTCGACCGGATGGGGGCCCGGCCGCTGGCCATCGTCGGTCTGATTATTACGGCGATAACGACGCTGGAATTCAGCAGGCTGACGGATGACTCCACCTACGGTCACATCATGCTGCTGTATACCGTGCGGATGTTCGGCATGTCAATGATTATGATGACCGTTCAGACCGCCGGCTTGAACCAGCTTCCGCGGCAGCTCGGCAGCCATGGGACCGCGATGTCAAATACAACGCGTCAAGTCGCGGGCTCTATCGGTACCGCCCTGCTGGTTACCGTCATGTCGAGCCGTACCACCGTCCATTTGGGCAATTATTCGAATGAGCTGACAACAAGCAACCCCATCTTAATGGAAAATGTAACCCAGTTCGGGCAGCAGCTTGCCCTGGCCTCAGGCCAGGCCGTGGAAGCAGGGAGCACCTTGGCTATCCAAACGCTGTACTCCCTGGCGGCAACCCACTCCACCATCAGCGGGATCAATGACTCCTTTCTGGTGGCGACGCTGATCACGGTGATCGCCCTGTTCTTCTCCCTATTCCTTCGCCGGGCGAAGCATGCGGAACCAAAATCCTAAATAGCAGCTACGGGCCAACCGCTGTTTAGCAAATTCATGCTCATCAAGTTAACGAAACAAGACCAACCTGAAAGATCGGGTTGGTCTTGTTATATCCACTGTTCCTATGCGGCAGAATTTGATTCGCGTAATCAGTCCCAGCGGAATGTAAAACTGGCGACGATGAAGGCGACAATCGTCCAGCCGCCCAGCAAGGCGATTTGCGGCCACAGCTCGCCAAAGCCAGCTCCGATGTTCATCACTTGCCGGAACGCCGTCGACAGATGGGATATAGGAAGCAGCTTCACTACAGCCTGAAATCCCTCTGGCATCGAGTTGATCGGGAAGAAGACTCCGCCAAGGAACATAAGCGGAAAAGAAATCACACCGGCAATCGGACCGGCAGACTCCGGAGTCTTTGCTACTCCGGCAATAATAAAGCCAATAGCCATGAAGGTAAGAGTCCCGAGTACGACCAGTAGGATCAGCAGCCACCAAGATCCGTTAACCTGGGTGTCGAAGAACCAGCTGGCTATCAGAATCACGATGATAGCTTGAATACAGTTCAGCAGTAGCCGCGCTGTAATTTGACCCGCGATGAAGATAGGCGCTCGCAGCGTCGTGCTCTGCATTCTGCGAAGGATGCCGCGCTCACGCCATGAAGAGATTTGACCTGCTACACCGTTCAAGTTGTTAGACATGATCATCATCGCAACAATACCTGGCACAAGGAAATCGATATATTTCAAGTTAAGCGATCTTACGCCCTTTCCTTCAATCGTGACCGCCGGCTTATATTGCGTAATATTCTTGCTTACACCCTCAACGAGCTGCCCGATAACCGCAAGGCCTACATTGGCTCTGGCCGCATCGGTTTCATCGTAATATACATCGAGCTTGCCTGCTGCGGCCGATGAGGTAGAGTACGCAGCGATTTGATCGCCATATCCTTTCGGAATGATGATGACGAATTGCTTATCGCCCTTTTTAAGCTGATCGAGCGCTTGTGTTTCATCCGAGCTTATAACCGCGTTCAAGGGGGATACGGATTGTGCTTGCAGCGCGGCGATCATTGATTGAGACTGTGGTGTACTATCGTGATCGACGATGACGGTGTCTAGCGACACCCCTCCCCCTTTACCGATGAATGATCCAAGCATGATCATGAGAAGCAGCGGAAATAGCAATGTGAAGAACAGCATCTGGCGGTTGCGGGCGAAGATACGAAGCTGAGCGAGCGTCAGCTGGATATAAGCGGCTATATTCATTCCTCTCTCAAGCTCCTCCCTGTCATATGGATGAATACATCCTCCAATGTCGCCGTCCTTGTTTGCAGCTCTGAGTAAAATAAGCTCGCTTCGGCGGCCTTGCCAATGAAATCTATCAGTGAGTCTTGAAGATTATCGGTATAAAGAATAAACCCTTCTTTATGCGTGTCAACCTGCTTCACTTCCGCAACCGATTGGAGAAGCTGCACTATTCCTAAACGTTCTGCTTCCGGCAAGCTCTCATAGCTTGGCATGCGGAATTCAATGGCGCTGTCGGAATGAAGGCTGCGCACAAGCTGCTGCGGGGTATCCAGGGCGATTACCTTTCCCTGATCCATTAGGCAAATGCGATCACAGAGAACATGAGCCTCATCCATATAATGGGTGCTTAATACAATCGTCTTGCCCTGCTCCTTAAGCTTGAGAATAATGTCCCACAGCACTCGGCGCGCTTGCGGATCAAGACCCGTCGTCGGTTCATCCAGGAACACGACCTGAGGGTCATTAACGAGGGCGAGCGCTATCGCGAGACGCTGCTTCTGTCCTCCGGACAGATGCTTGACGCGGTCATTCATCTTCTCTTTCAAGATCATCGAATCGAGCAATGCATCTACCGGAAGCGATTTCGGATAGAAGCTGGCGTACATACGAACGATTTCTTTAACTTTCAGTAAATCGAACATTGACGTCGATTGCAGCTGAACGCCGATCACTTCCTTTACTTTCCGTAAGTCCTTCTGCGTATCATAGCCGGCTACTTTAGCAAAGCCTTGATCAGGACGCCGCAGGCCTTCAATCATCTCTATCGTTGTCGTCTTGCCGGCACCGTTCGGTCCGAGCAGCCCCAGTACTTCACCGCGCTTAACGGTAAAGCTGACACCGTTTACGGCAGTATGATCTCCGTATTTCTTTACAAGTCCATCGACAATAATAATTGCTTCGCTCACATCGTCATCAACTTGCATCGGCTCATTTATGTTTCTCATTATAACCTCCTCAGTTGTTCCTCCACTTCATTTTAGCATGTTATCGCGGGAAAGTTTCTTATAGATTGCTTGGATTTGTCCAAAACCGCTGCAAAAAAGCCGCAGCCTTCAGCCGCGGCTTCCGTTCTGCACACAGCTGCGCTGGCCAGCTCCCGGACGGTTCTCACGGCAGGGGCTTGGTCTGCAGGCAGATTCGGCAGCCGCGGCCGGTGGTCTGCATAGAGTGGCTCCCAGAAGCAGCCGCTGCTTTGCAAATCGCTCCCCGATTCGCTAAGATGATAGCAGCAGCAAGCACATTAAGGTGAAAAATGGGGATGGAAGCATGGAGATTGGAGCGACGATTCGGGCAATTCGCAAAAAAAGAGGGATCACCATAGGACAGCTATGTGAAGCGACAGGACTCTCGCAAGGATTTATGAGCCTCGTTGAGAACAACAAGACCTCTCCCTCGCTGGCCACCTTGGATTCCATTGCCGGCGTCCTGAAAGTCCCGCTAGCGTTTCTGCTGCTCAAGCAGGAGGAACGGATGAAAGTCGTCCGCAAGGAAGAACGCACCTTCAGCTTGTACAAGGATCAGCTGAAGGTGGAGCATCTGGGGGAGGAAGGCGGACTGCGCATGATTCTGATCGAGATCCCTCCGGGGCCGCCCATGACGGAAGAGCCTAGCGTTCACGAAGGTGTAGAGTGTCACCTCATCCTGAAAGGGACCCTGCTCGTAACCCAAGGCGAGGATGAGTTTGTTCTGGGCGAAGGAGATACCTTCACTTGGCAGGCCTGTGTGCCTCATAAAGTGGTCAATATCGGGGAGGACCAGGCCGTCATCCTGATCGCCAGCTACAATGAAAGCAGAGCGGGCCGTTCCTGACTGCAGGAAAGCCCGCAAAAATAAGCCACGGCTGCCCATCTTGGGAAAGCGGTGGCTTTTTGATTTAACTTAGGAGCCGCACTCGAATTGCTTGCGGTATTCCGTTGGGGTAAGGGTCAGCTTCTTGCGGAATACCTGGGTGAAATGCCGCATATCCTGATAGCCCACCCGCTCCGCTACGTCAGCGATTTTCAGATACGGATCCTGCAGCAGCTCCTTGGCTCTCTCCATCCGCAGCTGAATGACATATTCCTTATAGCCCTGCCCGATCTTTTGCTTGAATAACTGGCTGAAATATACCGGGTTGAGATAAACGACCGAGGCAACCTTCTCCAGGGACAAGTCGGCGCCATAATGCGTTCGGATATACTGCAAAGCGATATCAATCGGGCCTTCGCCGCCTTTCTCCAACGGCTTTGCCACCGGAGCCACGATGTGCAGCTTGAGCTTTTTCACCTCATCGGGAATGCGTTCGAATTCGGTTAGCCCTGCGCTGACGAACAAGTGAAAAGGAATTTTCAAGCATTGGTGCAGGTGGCTCTTCAGCTCGGCCCGGAAGGTCTCCAGACCAATCCCCGGACGCAGTGTCACCAAACCGAGCAGGCTATGGGTATCCAGGCTGACCACGAAGCCGTGGCCCTGATGTTCGATGAGCTCGGATAGCACATTATCTACGATAAAATGCTCCAGCTGAATGCGGTTGGTATGCTCAAGCCGTACCATAACCAAATGAAAATGTGAATGCTGCTCCATCATATCGGTCATGTCGAAGCGTCCAATGTCGAGACCCGAGGCCCAGCGTTGAAACACTGCTTCGCGCAAATATTTCAAATTGGATTTGAGAAGCTGCGTTTCTTTCGTCAAGCGGCTGTCCCTCTTCAGCTCGGCATCCAGCGCAGCTATAAGTCCGATCAGCTTTTCCTTGCCTATAGGCTTAATAAGGTAATCCCGCGCTCCGAGCCGGATCGCTTCTTGTGCGTAGGCAAACTCGGAATAGGCCGAGATCACAATCCATTTGACGTGGGGATGCCGGCGCCGGGACAGCTTCATAAGCTCCAGTCCGGTCATGCCGGGCATCAGGATATCGGTAAATACCGCATCCACCTGCTCGCTTTGCAGCACTTGAATGGCTTCCTCGGGAGAAGCCGCCAAAAGGATTCGATACTCGGGATATCCCGCCTGTATGGCGCGCCTGACCCCTTCGCGTATGATCTTCTCATCATCGACGACCAGAATATTCATGCAAGCTGCCCCCTTCTGCTTCCAAAGGCTTTATTAGAGGTATCGTAATCGTAACAACCGTTCCCTCTCCTTCGCGGCTGCGGATCGAGAGGCCGTAGGACTCCCCGAACATAAGCTGCAGGCGCTGATGTACATTGTGCAGCCCGATGCCCTGACGGCTCTTCACGGCTGTTTCTGCCGAGTCGGCGGGTTGCTGAGCAGCCTTCCGCGGGCCCTCGGCGAGCGACAGGTTGAGCCGTTCGAGAACAGGTCCTTCCATGCCAGGGCCGTTATCTTCAATATACACATGCAGAATAGATCCGGCTGCCTCGCCAAAAACCCGCAGCATCCCTGCCTCGTGCATAGGCTCCAAGCCATGCTTCACTGCGTTCTCGATGATCGGCTGCAGCGTCATCTTGGGCAGCCGGATCGCATGCCAGCTCTCGTCGATTCGGATATCCGTACGCAGCCTTCCCTCGAGCCGGGTCTCGATGATCGTCAAATAATGACCGATCTGCTCCAGCTCCTCACCTAAGGTCACGACCGAATTCTCCTCCCAATGGCTGCTGTAGCGGAACATGTGCGACAAGGAAAGGACGACCCTTCCCAGCCGGTCGTTCCCCTGCTCATCGAGCATCCAATAAATCATATCGAGCGTGTTGTACAGAAAATGAGGATTGACCTGAGACTGCAGAGCAAGCAGCTGAGCGTTCTTCTCGCTCTCGGACACTGCCCTGATGCGGTTGATCAGCTCTTCCATCCGGCCGACCATCTGATTGAACGAGGCTACCAGAATATTGATTTCTTCATAGGAATTGACGTTAAGCACTCCATGGAAATTCCCGCGTTCCACCTGCTTCATTTGATGAATGAGCCGTTTCAAGGGAGAAGCGAACGATTTGGAGACGAGTGTGGCCATGACCGTAGCAACGACCACGAGAATCGAGCCGACTATCAGCAAATAATGCTTCATCTGATCCAGCTCAACATTCAAGTCCTTGGAGGGGGTCAGGCTGATAAACTGCCAGTCCGCCAATGCGGGTCTCGACGCTACGACCAGAATGCCGGATTGCTCCTTTACGAGCACCTCATGCTCCTGAAGCGGATGGTCCTCGAGCGACTTGAGCAGCTTGGAATCAGCCTCTGAGGTGCCGCTTGAGCCCATCACCTTGCCGTCCTTGGATAGCATATACGCCTCGCTGTGCGCACCCAGGCTGAGGTTGGACAAGGCAGACACCACCTGGTCCGGCGTCATTTCCACAAACAGCACTCCGATAGGCTGATGCGTATGAAAATCGTATAAATGCCTGCCAAAGGCAAATACAGGGCGTTTCTCATTCTGATCAATCATGGACCGGTCCTTCACACCGAACCAGACCAGCTCCCCGGTCGAAGCCTCGACCTGCTTATACCAATCTGTTGCGGCAAAATTCGAATCTACCACGCTCATCATGCTGCCATAGCTGTAGACGGCGCCTTCGTTGGAGATCACGTGGATTCCGATAATATCCTCCCGCGAGTTGAAGAAGCCCCCTAATATATTAACGATCGTCCGTTCATTAATGGCTTTCACCGCGGGGTCCTTATGGCTGTCGTCCACAATCAGCCGCTGCAAATCCAGATTGCCCGCAATGGATTTGGACAGCATATTGTACCCTTGCAGCAGCAAATCAAACAGCTGCAGCGTCTGATACACGTTTTTTTCCGCAATTTCACTGAATTTATGATGAAATTGATCGGTCGAGCGCTTGTAATAGAGCCCGCTCACAACCAGAAGCAGGCTGAGCATGCAGATAAGAAAAAGGAAAAACAACCGGTTGTGGATCGAATGAAGCCCTCTCCGCACGAATGACGTCTCCTTTCGCTAAACTGCCTGCTTTTACTATACAACATCGCTTTGTGTTTGAGCAGATGCCCCCGTGCGGTACAAGGAAATTTTGTAATCTCTATCCTTTAACGGCTCCGGCGACCATTCCCTTCGTAATTTTCTCTGACAGGAGGAAATAGATGATGACAACCGGCACGGCCCCCATGACGAGGAAGGCTCCGATAGCTCCGTAGTTGGCCGAGTATTGGCTGACAAAGCTATAGACGCCGAAAGGCAGCGTTTTAAGCTTCTGGGACGAGATAAACGTAGCCGCCATAATGTACTCGTTCCAAACCGAGATAAACGTTAATATACAGACGGTCATGATAGGCGGTACGGAGATCGGCAAAATAATGCTGCGGAACAGCCGAAGGATACTTGCACCGTCCATAATGGCGGATTCCTCGATTTCCACCGGAATTGATCGCATGAAGCCGGACAGAACGAAGACGGCAATCGGCGTGGAGAAGGAAATGTACGGCAATATCAATGCCAAATACGTATTCAGAATGCCCAGGTGCTTAAAAATGATCATATTGGGCAGCAGCGTCGCTTGCAGCGGTATCATGATCCCGACGAGGAACACCAGCATCACTGCGTTCCCGTAACGGAACCGGAACCTTGTTATCGCATATGCGACCATCGAGCAGAGCACGATGACCGTCAGCATCGTTACCGATGTGACGAAAAAGCTGTTAAACAAATACCTCAGATAATTCCCCGAAACATAGGCGTCCTTAAAATTATGCCACTGGGGCGACTGCGGAAGCGAGAAGAAGCTGCCGCTTAATATTTCTTCATTGGTCTTCAGTGAATAGAGCAGCAGCCAGACAAGCGGATAAATCTGTGTGACGAACAGCACGGACAGCAGCACCATAACGAGACCTTTGCCTGCCGAAAACCGGCTTCGGCGGGCTTTCACGGTGCTCGGAACAGTGACTCTACCGGTTATGGAGCTCATTAGCGGGATCTCCTCTCGATTAAGCATACTTATTTTCCAGCCAGCGGAACACGGCATTCAACAGGACGGTCACGACCAGGCATTCTACGACGAGGAAGGACGCCAGAGCGCTTCCGTAGCCATATTTCATGGATAAAAAGGACATGTTGTACATATGGGTCGATATGACGTCTGTCGCGTGGCCCGGTCCTCCCGCGGTCATGACCATAATCAGGTCGAACGACTGCAAAGATCCAATGACGGAAAGAACTATCGATATTTTAAAAATCGGCAGCACCATAGGCAGCGTAATGTAACGGTCAGCAGTCAGCCCTTCAGCACCGTCGATACGAGCGGCCTCGTAAATGTCTGCCGAAATATTTTGTATCCCCGTAAACTGGATCAGCACATGGTAACCGAGATACTGCCATAAAGCTACGAAAAAAAGAGAGAAAATGGCGACCTTCGGGTCGGAAATCCATTCCCGGGTCCAATCCTTGAGGCCTGCCGAGATAAGAACCTGATTCAGCATACCGCCGAGCGATGCGGGATTATAGATCGTTTTCCACAGCTGCCCTATCACGACAACCGACAGGATAACGGGCAAAAAGTAGCTCGATACCCAGAAGTTCGGCTTGCGGACGAAACGGCTGATCAAGATGGCAATGAACAGCGCAATGGGAATCTCCGCCATCGAAAATAAAGCGAACAGCAGTGTTCTTCCGACAGAGGGCCAAAAAACCGGGTCCTGCGTAAACATCGTCTTGAAGTTGTCCAGACCGATAAACTCCGACGTGCCAATTCCATTCCAATCCAGCAAGCCGCTGTAAAAGGAGACGAGAATCGGAATAAAAACCAACAGCACATACAAGAGTAAGCAAGGGAGCACGAATAAAGCGATGGTCCATTTCGGAACCCTTAGTGCGTTCAACTGTAACATCCTCCTTGTCTAAGGATAAAGGGAACCGTCCAACTTCCCGGTTCCCTTCCCACCTAGCTTCGTTTTATTTGTTGTTCGCCTCGAAGGCCGCTTGATGCTCCTTCCCTACTTCCTTGGGATCCTTTTTCTGGACGAACAGGTTTTGAATGCTGGTCAAGTGAGCTTGAGTTGCTCCCGGGTTCATCGTGTTGTCGAAGGCCAAATCCCCGCCCTGTACCGTTTTAAACAGTTCCAGCACATCGATAGACAGCTGCGAATAGCCCGCGGCTTTGAAATCGCCGTCTACTTTTTGCGCCAGACCGACTGCATTGTTCAATTCAAACGATACTTTCGGGAAGTTCACCATGAAATAATTCAAGAAATCCTTCGTTTCCTTCAAATGCTTGCTGTTAGCCGATACGGCGAAGCCGCTGCCCGGAGCCAGCATGTATTGATCCGGATTTCCTTTTCCGTCCACCGTCGGGAACTTGAACACGCCGACCTTGCCTTTGATCGATGAGTCGTCGATGCTTCCCGTTGCCCAGGTGCCCATATAATACATGGCGGTTTTACCGCTGCGGAACAGGTTTTCGCCTGCATTATAGTCGAACGAGGTTGCCCCTTCCTGGAAGGCGCCGGCTTGGATGAGGTCCTGAAGCTTGGAAACAGCCAGCTCAAACGCCGGATCGTTGAACGTTTTCTTCTTATCCATAACATCCTTCAGGAAATTCGGTCCGCCGTTCGTCCTTAGCACCATGTTCATAAATAAGAAGGAGCCGGTCCATGTATCTTTCTCGGGGATGGAAATCGGTGTAATCCCTTTTGCCTTTAATTTTTTGGATACGTCCACCAATTCCTCGAACGTCCTGGGAACCTCAACGCCGGCCTGAGCGAAGAGCTCCTTATTGTAGTAGACAACCCCAAGGTTATTGCCGTCCGGGAAAGCGTATACGTTATTGTTGAAGGTGTAATAATCCAGAATGCCCTTCTGGAACGTGTCCTTCAGCCCGTTCTTATCCAACACATCGTTCAAAGGCGCCAGCAGGCCGGCATCTACGAACGGCTTCATTTGCGCACTGGGATTCACCATCGTAATATCCGGAACCTCCTTGGAGGCTGCCTGGGTTTTGAGCTTCAGCTTCTGCTGGTCCGTGTTCAGAGAGTCCAGCTCGATTTTAATGTTCGGGTTTGCCGCCGTGTAATCGGCTACAATTTTATGGACTACTTTATATTTTGGGGTCGTCGGATCCGGATATATATTTTGAAAGGTGATGGTGACTGCAGACTGCTTCTCCTTATCCTTGGCGGTATCGCCGGAACCTTCCCCCTGATTCGCTTGACCCGGCGCCGGGCTGCCCCCTCCCCCGCATGCCGCAAGACTTAATACCAGCGTTCCGGTCAAAGCCAGATGGACCTTACGCATTCTCCTCATTAGTGCTCCCCCTCACATCGATTCTCCTTGCTACATGCTTATTATGGCATCCTGAAGAACCATTCAACAATGAACAAACTTAAGAGGTTAGGTTTGTTTTTTCTAGTGGAGACATTCGCGGAGGTGTCCAAATTATTAATAATATAAATATTATATTTGTATGAGAAATATTTCTTCTTGACGCTCAGCGGCAAACATGTTAATTTTTATTTAAAGTAACTTACAAATTTATAGTTAAAAGGAGAGAATGTTTGTGCCAAAAGGAAGTATTATTCATACGATCGTACGCATCCTATTCGGTGTAATGTTCATGGCTCATGGTATAGCAAAGCTGCAAATGGGGTTAAGCAATGTGGCGGGCTGGTTCAACAGCATCGGGCTGCCTGGCCAGCTGGGGTATGTGGTTGCCCTCCTCGAATTGATCGGGGGGATCCTTATCATCGTCGGCTTCGCAACCCGTTATATATCGATCGCTTATATTCTGCTGATGGCCGGCGCCATTATCAGCACCAAGCTGCCGATGGGTCTTCTCGGAGACGGCAAGGCTCCGGGCTTCGAGCTTGAGCTGGCTTATATGCTGATTGCTCTCTTCTTAAGCGTCGAACCGAAAAAAGGCTGGGGAATCGACCGCCTGTTCGGACGTTCTGCGAATGCAACCCAATCTTAATTGGAGGAGGCTTTAAACAATGGGAACATCCTTTTTTATCGGTCATGGATCGCCTATGCTGGCGATTCAGGATCTCCCTTACACCCGGGAGCTCCGCCAGTTGGGTGAGCGGCTGGGTAAGCCGGAAGCGGTTATATTGTTCTCGGCCCACTGGGTAAGCCGCCAGCAAGAGCTTGCGTCAACGGATCAAGTCTACGAAACGATTTACGATTTCGGCGGATTTCCGGATGAGCTGTTCCGGGTCGTATACCCGGCGCGCGGTTCGGTCAGCATCGCTGATGAGCTCCATGGCTTGTTCGAGGCGGCCGGCATCCCGGCAGCCCGCAACACCGTCCGCGGACTCGACCATGGATCCTGGGTCGTGCTGCGGCACATGTATCCGGAGGCCGATGTTCCGGTGATCGCCCTCTCCGTCAATCCGCTGCTGCCTCCGGAGCAGCAATATCGCATTGGGCAAGCCTTGGCGGCATTTAGCGACCAAAGAAACGTCGTCATCATCGGCAGCGGCGCGACCGTGCATAACTTCCGCGCCATGGATTTCGGTAAGCCCGAGCAAGCCGACAGTTGGGCCAAAGAATTCGACGATTGGCTCATCGGCCGCATGCAGGACTGGGATACCGCGGCCTTGTTCGATTATTTGAATCAAGGTCCTTACGCGAAGGTGGCAACGCCCGACTACGAGCATTTCCTTCCGATCTTTATCGCGATGGGTGCAGGGGATACCCGCAAGAAGGCCAAACTGCTGCATCAAAGCTATCAATACGGCTCGCTCAGCCATTTGATCGTTCAATTTTAATTTGGAAGGCGGCTGCCCCGCGGGCGGCCGTCTTTTTGCTTGTTGAAGATTGAAAAAACCGTTTGGTGGAAATAATAACAAACAGGAAAGAAACCGGTTACAGGGAGCGATGCGAATGCAGTATAACCTCACGACCAAACGTGATATGAAAGAAATTATTTTATCCGCTATTGAGCAGGAGAAATGGAATGCCGCCATCAAGCTGATCCAGACGGTCCAAGAGATGGAGCGGTGCGGCAGAGATAGCATTCTCATCGAGATTAAGCAGCATCCTTCCTGACCGCCGGTTTACAAGAGACCGTCTTAATCCGGTCCGTTCACTAGGCGAGTCACCCTGCATCCCGCCCCTTCATATTCTAACCATACGGAGGGGATTCGTAATGTCCTGGCAGCAAAGCATTCATTACTTGATAGGTAAACCGGTCGGCGTCTCTTTGACCAACGGGCAAGGGGTATCGGGGATTTTGTGCAGCGTCAGCGGCGGGGAGATATACCTTATGGAATATTTGTACCATACGCAATTCGCAACGAAGCATTACCCCCTGAGCCAGATTCAAAATATTCTCCCTTACCCGGCCTGTTATTCGGCCCAGCCCGCTTATCCGCCGTCTCAGCAAAGGCCCTACTATTAAAGCACGGTCTTCATCTTTCCAGCCTCATCCATCTCGACTAAAAGGATTGCCTGCGCAATAAGGTAATCCTTTTTGCTTTGGGAACATATCCTCTTGGTCATCCAATACATTCCGTTTATATTCCGTTTAAAAAAGTTTCGTATTCTGTTCTTAGCAAAAAACAAAGGAGCGGATACGTGAATGGCGACTGCAAAACCAAGCCTGGAGCTGACTTTGACCGACTGGCTGCTTGGGCTGTTGCTGGCTGCTCTTGACCCTGCGGTGTCAACGGCAAGGCCGGCCATGATGAAAGATCCGGGTGAGGCAGGCCCGAAAGAGGCCCTCTCCTCTCCCGAGCTCGCATAAACCGAGGAACTGATATATGATATTGCCAAGATTATTCCTTATCCCGTTCGAACCGTTGGCGGTTATTGCACAAAGGAGGCAGGCTGGGAAGATGGCCAAATTAATGATTGTCGATGACGATTCGCATATCCGCGAGCTGGTGCGGGTGTTTCTAAGCGGAGAGGGATTCGAGGTGATAGAAGCCTCGGACGGCGTAGAAGCGCTTGCCTTACTGGAGTCCGTTACTGTCGATATGGTGATTCTGGATATCATGATGCCGAACATGGACGGCTGGGAGCTGTGCCGCGAGCTAAGAGAGCATTACGAGCTCCCCCTTCTTATGCTCACGGCCAAAGGCGAAACGGCCCAGAAGGTCAAAGGATTCGAGCTCGGCACAGACGATTATTTGGTAAAGCCGTTCGATCCGCTGGAGCTGGTCGTCCGGGTGAAGGCGCTGCTCAAGCGATACCGCATCGCCTCCTCTCAGACCATCCAATTCGGCAAGCTGTCGATGAACCGCAAGACGTACGAGCTTATTGCAGACGGCGAGAGCATGACGCTGCCGTTAAAGGAATTTGAGCTGCTGTTCAAACTGGGCAGCTATCCGGGCAAAACCTTCTCTCGCGAACAGCTTATCGAGCAGCTGTGGGGTTATGATTTTGAAGGCAATGAACGGACCGTGGACGTCCATATCAATCGGCTTCGCGAGAGGTTTCCGGAGGACCAATACGGCTTCAAGATCCATACGATCCGCGGGCTCGGCTATCGGCTGGAGGATCTATCATGAAACCGCGAAAAAAATTCGTCCTAAGCGTGGCTTTCGGCATGACACTCTTCCTCACCGTGTCCATAGCGCTGTGGACGATAGCTTCGCTGTTGACCGCTTATTATTATGATTGGCGCGGCAAGGAAGCCATATGGGACGAGATGCTGGGCAACGGGAGGACGATAGCCCTTCTCGCCGACAGCCATGCCGGCAATTGGGACGGCTTGATGGAAGAGCTCGCGATCCTCAAGCAGGAGCGGCTCGTTCTCGTCGATGATTCGGGCCGCAAGCTGGAGTTCGGCGGAGCGCCGGCCGTTATGTTCGCCTCGTCCCTCGATCGGACCGAGATCGACCGGGTGCTGTCCGGCACCGAGATGAAGTATATGGAGCGCAAGAACATATTCCGGCCGGGTCTGGCTATCACCGGCCAACCCATCTCGATTGCAGGCCGTTCCTATGCCCTCTTTATCCAGGCGGATACGGAAAGCTTGTTTCATGATTACGGCAAGCAGCTCGTCACGGTCATCGTCGACTTGCTTCTGTTTCTCCTGCTTGCTTTGCTCGCATCCCCGAAGCGAAAGCAGCAGATGCTTTCTTTGAAACGAATGATCGATGCCATCCGGAAAATAGCCAAAGGGGACTTCAACGTCACCTTCGATACGCGCAAGGACCATGGCCCATGGGGAGAGCTGGCGGAAAACCTGAACCACATGGCGGTCGAATTGAACCAGATCGAGCAGATGCGGCAGGAGTTTATCTCGAACGTCTCGCACGAGATTCAATCTCCACTGACATCCATTACCGGCTTCGCCCGCGCCCTTCATAACGAGCAGCTGAGTGCCGACGAGCGGAGGCATTATCTTGAGATCATCGAGACCGAAAGCACCCGTCTGTCCAAGCTGAGCGATAATCTGCTCAAGCTGACCTCGCTCGAGTCGCGGCACCACCCATTCGAGCCCAAGCCTTACCGGCTGGACAAACAGCTTCGCAGGCTCGTGCTTGCATGCGAGCCTCAATGGGTTAACAAGAACCTGGATATGGATGTATCTCTAGATGAGGTTGTTGTGGAAGCAGATGAAGATATGATGAGTCAGGTATGGGTGAATCTGATTAACAACAGCATCAAATTCACCCCGAAGGACGGCACGATCGGGATTCATTTGACCCGGCATGATGGCGATGCCGTGATTCGCATATCGGATACGGGCATTGGCATTTCCCCGGAGGATCAGGAGCATATTTTCGAGCGCTTCTACAAAGCCGATAAGGCACGGCAGCGGTCAGCCGGAGGCAGTGGTCTCGGGCTCTCCATCGTCAAGAACATCATCGAGCGCCACCAGGGCTCTATCCAAGTGCACAGCCGTTTGGGTGAAGGCACGGCTTTTACCGTCAAACTGCCGCTTAAGAACACCCGTGACGAAAAAAACGCTCTTTCCTAAAAAGCTTGGAAAGAGCGTTTTTGCTGCAAGCATGGCTTTATCCTTTTAAGGAGCCTGCGGACATTTGCATAAACGATTTGTTCGCCAAGGTGTAGACGACCAGAATTGGCAGGATGGACAAGCAGGCACCGGCCAGCATCAGGTTGAGCTGAGCGGCATCGCCTGTGCCGTAGCGCAGATTTGCAAGACCTACGGTCAACGGCTGCAGCTTCGGCGAGCTCATTGTGAAGACAAGCGGCAGGATATATTCGTTCCAGCCGTGACGGAAGGCAAACAGTGCCGATACACCAAGACCTGGAGCCACGAGCGGCAGAACGATCCGCCAGTAGATGCGGAAGTAACCGCAGCCGTCCAGCATCGCCGCTTCATCCAATTCCTTCGGAATCCCTTGGAAGAACCCGAGCAGAATGAAGAAGGTCGAAGCATGGGCCGCAATAAGGATAATAACGACGCCCCACAGCGTTTTATTCAAGCCGAGAGAAACCATGATATCATATTGCGGACGAAGTACGACCGCACCGATCGAGATAAACATCGTAGCGGATTGAATGAACACGAACAGCTTTTTCCCCGGAAAAGGAAGCCGGTTCGCCGCGAAGGCCGCCATGGAAGCGACGATCAGCGTACCGATGGTGGACACAATACTGATAAACAAGCTGTTCCACGTAAAGGTGCTGAAATTCCCCTTTTTCCACGCAGTCAAGTAGTTGCTGAACTCCCATGTCTTAGGGAAGAACGTATCGCCTAAGTTAATTTCGATATTCGTTTTAAACGAGTTGATAATCGCCATAATAACTGGAAACACAGTAACGATAAGGACAATTAGCAAAAATGCCCAAAGGATGATTTGGCTTGTATATTTGCTGGCCTTGGACCGGCTTTTTTGCCCCGCATGTACGGTTGCAGGCGCGTTATTCATAGTCTTCGCTCCCTTCCCCTATTAATAAACCTTGTTAAGACGTTTGGAAATGTAGAAGTAGGCCGCCGTAATCAGACCGACGATCAAGGCCGTAACGAAACCTACCGCAGAACCGTATCCGAATTGCGGCTGTACGCCGGAGCCTGTCGATACCGGGAAGAACAGCTTGTAGACATACAGGAACATAACCTCCGTCTTTCCGACCGGACCGCCCTCGGTAAGTACCATGATGCTCTCATAGCCCTTCAGCGAGTTGATGATCGCGTACATAATAATAATTTGCAGTACAGGTCCGAGCATGGGAATCGTAATGTACCAGAATTTTTGAGCCTCGTTGGCTCCGTCCAGAGAAGCACTTTCGTATACATCGTTAGGAATGCTTTGCAGGCCCGCGATGAACAGGAGCATATAGTTCCCGAAGGCTCCCCAAGCCGCGATCAGAATCACCGTAAGCATCGCATGCTTCTGTCCGAGCCAGTCAATAGGCTGCGAGATGATGTGAAGATTCAGCAGCATTTTATTCAAAATGCCGTTGTAGGAGTTAAATACGATGAAGAAGACAACCGCCATAACCGCGGAGCTGATAACCGTCGGCATAAAATAGACCGCCCGCAAAAACTGGCGACCCCGGATCGCCCGGTTTAAGATAACAGCAAGAATCAAGGACAACGGCAGCGTGATGAGCAGCTTGCCTCCCGCATAAATAAAGGTGTTCCACACCGAATCCCAATACAATTGGTCGTGCATCAGCTGCTTGAAATTATCGAGTCCGATAAACACTTCTTTCCCGTACCCCTTATAGTCGTAAAACATATACCGGATAGCCCAGCCGATCGGATATACGGAGAAAATAAGCGTAAGGAGCAGACTCGGGAGTACGAATACGGCAGATATCCCTAACAGCCTGGATTTTTTGGTCATCATGTTCCCTCCTGAGAGTTTCGTCGGAGACGAAACTTACTTCGTAAGCATTGACTTTGGCAAAAAGAAGGGGACCCATCAAGATAAGGTCCCGCCTCTCAACAAACCAGCCTGATTTACTTCAATTTCATCGGATCGAAGTTCGGATCCGGATTCACTTTCACGTCGCCGGCTTTCACCGCTTTATCCAGGGCATCGTTGTAACGCTTGCTCAGGTCGGCAATAATGCCGTCCAGGTCGCCGCTGCCGTCCAAGATGTATTTCCAGAACGCATCCGCATATTTCAAGCCTTGCAGCGAGCTGTCCACGTTCGGTTTGATAGGCCAGATGGCATCGGATTTGTTAGGAACGAAATCTTTATATCCATAGATATCCGGAGTTTTCATTTTTTCCGCAACGGATTGAAGGACTGGCATCCCAAGACCTGTTTCTGCATATTTCACCAGGTTCTCTTCGCTGTACATGTAGTTCACGAACTTCCATGCCGCTTCTTTATTCTTGGAGCTGTTGCTGATAGCGAGCCATTGAGCTCCGTTCATCCCGTTAAGACCTTTGATGGTACCGTCAATGGATGGTACCGGTGCTGCAGCCCATTTGATTTTGGTAGGGAATTGAGTCTGGTACACGCCGATTTCCGCAGAGTAGGACAAGTACATCCCGATTTTACCTGCGGCAAATTGCGCGCGCAGCGGGTCGATATCCATCGATTCCACGCCTGGCAGCATGCTTCCGTCATCCTTCATTTTCTTGAATGCGGAGATTACCTCTTTATAGCCTGCAAAATCGTATTTGCCTGTTTTGAAGTTGTAGCCGTCTACGCCGTAGCCGCTAACTTGGAGAATGTTACGTACGGAACGCTCCATAGCGCTTGTAGGGTTTTTGAAGTTCTCGGCAAAGCCGTAGATGCCATCCTTTTTACCCATGTCCGTAATTTTCTTGGCCGCATCCACCATTTCCTGAAGCGTTTTCGGCGGGTTCGCGATGCCGGCCTTTTCGAACAGCTCTTGGTTATACACGAGACGAATCGTTGTTCCGTAGTTAGGCAGCGTGTAGATTTTGCCGTCATACATGTTGGCGCTGTCACGAAGCGTGCCTTCAAAACGTTTTTTCATATCATCCTTCATGAACGAATCGAGCGGTTCGAAGTATTGCTTGCGAGCCATGTTCACGAAATCAAATTTGGCATTCAGAATATCAGGAGCTTGTCCGCTGGCATAAGCCAGATCGACGGATTGAACGTAGTTCTCCGACATCACGCTCATTTCCACTTCGATATCCGGGTTATCCGTATTGAACTTTTCTACAAGACCTTTAATATAATCCGCATCATGACGGTCTGCTGTCCAGAATGTCAGTTTCGTTTTGCCGCCGCTGCTGGCTCCTCCGCCATTAGCGCCGTCCTCCTTGTTTCCGCAAGCCGCTGCCGTAAAGGCTAATGACAAGCAAAGCAAGGCTGCCATTGATTTTTTTACCATGGTGTAACCCTCCTGTTCAAATCATAGGTTTCTCTTATGAATATAGGATATGCGATTTTTGTCGAAAATGGAGTGCGGTGAAACGATGACAAAGGGATAAAATCCGACGATGGTCCTACATCGGTATGTCCTCCCTACGGTGCTGCCTTTAGAATAGCGCGTTAGAAAGAGTCGATCCGCCGATCATGATAAATTGGCTGAGGCCAGGTTATCCTATAGATAAGCCAGTCCTAATAATGCTAGAATTGGTAAGTACATAATGAATAACCGGGGAGGTACTGCCAGGTGACAACCACACTTTATGAACAATTAGGCGGAGAAGACGCGATTTCCAAGGTCGTAGACGAATTTTACAACCGAATTTTGGCCGATGACTCGATAAACTCCTTCTTCACCAAAACCGATATGGAAAAGCAGCGGAGGCACCAGGCGAAGTTTATCAGCTTTGCGTTGGGCGGTCCGAATCAATACTCCGGCAAGTCTATGGAAAAAGCCCATGAAGGAATGAACCTTCAGCCGGAGCACTTCAATGCCGTGGTCGGCCATCTTCATGATGCGCTTGCCCATTTTGGCGTCGGCGAGGAAAAAATCGATGAAGTATTGACCCATGTAGCCACGCTTAAGGACAGTATTCTTTATAAGTAGCCGCATGCCAAAAAGCAAAGCCCTTAGCCTTCCCCACACAGGGAAAAGACTAAGGGCTTCTCATTTGATTCCCGTTTACAGCATTTCCAGCAGCCGATGATATTGGGACAATAAGACCCCGTCCTCAACCTTTACACCGGAAGTATAAAAGGTGACCTGACCTGTTCCATCCCCGGTTTGGCCGCTTGCTTCCAGCACCCTTTTCAAATGCTTCACCGTACCGACGCTCCCGTCCATCAGCACCACATCATCAGGAAACAGCTTCCTGATGGCTGCTTTAAAGAAAGGGAAATGCGTACAGCCCAGAACGACCGTACCGTACTGCTTCAGGTCAAACGGAGTGAGCTGATCCTCCAGATAACGGATGACGTCATCCTCCTGAAATTGATATCTCTCGGCAAACTGGACCAGATTCGGCAGCGGCAGCTTGTCGACAATGGCATGGCTGTCAATCCGGTCCACCAGGTCATGGAACTTCTTCTCCTTGAGCGTTAGCGAGGTCGCCAGCACCAGTACCCTCTTGCCCATAGCTTCGCTAGCTTGCACAGCCGGCTTGACTGCAGGCTCGATGCCAAGCACAGGAAACGCATACTTCGCTCTTAAGTCCTCCACCGCTACGCTGGTTGCCGTATTGCAGGCGATCACAACCGCCTTCACTCCTTGCCGGGCAATAAAATCTACCGCTTCGAATATATATCGTTTGACTTCTTCCTTCGGCTTCTCGCCATATGGAACGTTCTGTGTATCCGCGTAATAAATATAATCTTCATTAGGCAGCTGCTTCAACGCCTGGTGAAGTACCGTGACTCCACCGATACCTGAGTCAAAAATGCCGATTTTCAAGACATTCACTCTTTTCTGTCACAAGTTCTTATTCTATGGTTTCGGCTTCGAACAGCCTTTTCCTTCAGCCCGCGGGCTACCCGCGTAAAAATGTATAATCGCTTCATAATATGTTACACTGAATAAACCGTCCTTACTAATTTATCCGTTTCAGGAGATCGCTGGTTACCAGCACGCAGCAAAAGGAGATTTGCAACAGCCATGATTCGTAATATCAAAAAACTGGACTATCACATACTCATTCTTCTTTTCTTGTTCATGATCATCAGCACCCTGCTCATTAAGAGCGCCACCACGTATGATGAACAGTATCATAATCTTTATATCAAAAATATGATCAATTACGCCATAGGCTTCGTGGTGCTCATCGTGACCGCGCTGTGGGATTACCGCTTGGTCGTCAAGATGTCGTACTACATCTATGGCATTGCCTTGCTCCTGCTGGTTGCCGTCTATAAGCTGGGCAGCAAAATTAACGGAGCTACAGGCTGGTTCGAGCTGCCGTTCGGGTTTAACTTTCAGCCGGCTGAGCTGATGAAAATCGTACTGATCCTATCTATTGTAAAGCTGCTTGAGAAAAAAAACTACGACCCTCTGCAAATCACCCGCGATGTCGTTCCTATGGCTTTGATGACTCTAATTCCCTTCATTCTGGTACTGAAGCAGCCGGATCTCGGAAATGCCGTCATTTATTTGGTTATTCTTTTCGCCATGCTGTGGATGGGGAATATGAAATACAGGCACATGCTTCTCCTGATTCTTCTCATCGCGGCTTCTCTGATTGCGTTTGTCTACAGCTATATTCATTATCATGATTCGATAGAGCGGTATTTGCTGGACAAGAAGCTCGGTCACTGGTCGGAAAGGATCGACACGTATTTAATGCCGGATCAAGCCTCGGACGATGCAGCCTATCATGTCAAAAAAACGATTACCGCCATCGGCTCGGGCCAACTGAGCGGAGAAGGCTTCATGCAGGGCAGCTCCAAGAACCGCGGACGCATCCCGTTCGCGTACTCCGATTCCATCTTCGCCGTCATCGGAGAGGAATTCGGCTTTATCGGCTGCTCGGCACTCATTGCCCTCTATCTGATCCTGATCAGCAGGCTGCTGTTCATGAACACCGGCTCTGCTTATATAGCGGGAATTATGGCGGTAGGCGTGTCCGCCGTCCTCCTGTTTCAAATCTTCGAGAACATCGGGATGCTCATGGGCCTGATGCCGTTGACGGGGATAACGCTGCCCTTCATCAGCTACGGAGGCACCTCGATAATTATCAATATGTTCTCTATCGGTCTTATCCTTAGTGCTCAGATTCATCGAGATTGAGGCGCAGCCCTCTAATTAATGTAGAAGGCTGCGACGGTTGGGAAGCCTGAAATCCAAAAAATCGCTCCGGTACCCAGCGGGGTATCCCCCTCCGGCCGCTGTTGTTCTCGGGAAATATTGATTACATTAGATTATAGCGGATATTTCCCGAGAACAAAGGCGGACGCTATCGCTCCTCCAGGGGACACCCCGCCTATCACCTTTCGCGATTTGTATGCGCAGGCATCACAACAATCCACGCCCTCTAAATCTTCTAGAGGGCTTTTTGGGAGATAGGAAAGCGCCAGCTTATCGGAGCACGGCGCGTACCTATCGATGTGCATCCTCCGATGAACGGGGGCTGCGCAATTCGCCCAAAGCATCGGCACACGTTTGCCTCAAGTTTCTGCAAGCCCTGCGCTCTGACGAAATTCCGAAGGCGTCATCCCCGTCACTTTCTTGAACACGTCGCTGAAGTAGCGACGCTCTTCGTATCCCAGCGCGGAAGCCACCTCCTGGATCTGCTTGTTCTGAAGCAGCATCTCCTTCGCCTTGTCCATCCGCGTAGCGGTGACGTATTGGCTGAAGCTCATCCCAGTCACCTTCTTGAACAGATTGGCGAAATAGCTCCCGCTCAAATGCACCTGCGAAGCGCAATGGGCCACGGTAAGCTCTGCAGACAGGTGCTGCTTGATATAGGCTATCGCCTGCTCAATGATCAAGTGTGCCTGCGAAGCGCTGCGCTCCTCCACGATGCTGCAGCCCCGCTCGCAAATTTGCTTCAGCAGCCCGTAAATATCGTGAACGGTACGGCCGCTGCTCGCCTCCATTTCCTGCAGCAGCTCCTCCAGAGGCTCGATATCCTCATAGGAGAGCTTCTCGAGCAGCACCCGCACCAGCATGTTGGCAAATCCATGGAGCAGCAAGGCCAGATACCGCGGCTGCGGCCGCGGTTGAAAGTGAACCAGCTCCTCGTACACCTCTTCGAGTATGACGAGAGTCCGCTCCCTGTTGCCCGACAGCAGCGCAAAGGCAATGTCCTGCACCCGGTCCGCCGGATATTTGGGGAGCCGCTGCTTGTCCTCTATCACGTCGCCATAGCATACGACGCCATTGCCGCCGGTGTAGAAATGGTACGACATAGCCGTAGTCGCCTGCTGATACGACAGCGGCAGCTCATGGATTCTGCTTACCCGGCTGCCGACCCCGATGGAGACCGTGTACTTGGCGTAACGGGCGATATGATCACAGCAGCGTTCCGCCAGTGCGGACGGACTTTCCGCTTCGTATTCGTTATGGATGACTACGAACCTTCCGTCCGAATCGCGAAAGACCACGCCTTTGGTATAGGCATGGATCGTTTCCTCCAATATATTTTGCATAGTGAACCGCAGCAGCTCGATTTCGCTGACTGGCCAATCCTTGCTCAGCTCCTGGAACCGGTCGATCTCGAGCACCATGACGACGAAGTTCTCCCGGTCCAGTCCGACCTGGAGAAAATCCCATCGTTCACGAATTTTGTTCTCATGAGCTTTGTGATGAATGAGCAAATTGAAAAACTCCTGCCGCAGCACCGGCAAGCTCTCCTTCACCCGCCGCTCCATTTCCTGAATATTGGATTGCTGCCGCTTCAGTTCCAAGACCGCCAGCCGTGCCTTCTGTACCGTCTCGACGATGTCCTCCAATGAAAACGGCTTGGTCACGAAATCAAAGGCGCCAAGCCGAACGGCCTCCTGAGCATATTCAAAATCGCTGTAGCCGCTGATCAGGATGATCTTGCATTGCGGCAGCGCTTCGACAATAGCGCGCGTCATCGTCAGCCCGTCCATCTTCGGCATCCGAATATCAGTCACGATGATATCCGGCTTTTCCTGCAAAGCCAGCTTCAAGCCGTCTTCGCCGTTGAGACAGGCTCCCGCAATGGCAATGCCGTATTGCTCCCACGAGATCCCGTTAACAAGTCCGTCTACAACGTCCTTGATATCATCTATAACGATCATTCTGATCATCGTCGAATCCATCGTCTGCCCCTCCTCTGTCCCAAGGTATCCTCAAGGTTACGATCGTTCCCAAGCCCGGCGTGCTGTGAATCGTCATGCTCGCTTCGTCCTCATAATACAGCTTGAGACGCTCGACAATGTTATGAAGCGCGTAGCTGTCCGACGATTCGGCGGCCTGTCGTATCGCGCGCAGCTGCTCCTCGTCCATGCCGTGGCCGTTATCTTCGATTGTGAATATCAGGTGATCTTCCACTGGCTCCAGCCTCACTATAATGAGGCCCCCGGTCTGCTTGTCCTTGAAGCCATGAAGGATCGAATTTTCGACCAGCGGCTGAAGCAGCACCTTCAATATCGAATGCTGTTGAATGTCCTCGTCCTGCGGAGCTTCGATCCGATATTCAAACAAATTCTCGTAGCATCTCTGCTGAAGCGACAAATATTGCTCCACGTGCAACAATTCTTTCTTGATTGTTGTCAGTTCTTTGCCGTTATTCAAACCCAGCTGGAACATCCGTGACAACGACATGACCATCCGGCCGACCTCATCCGATTTTTTCAGCTGTGTCTTCCAATAAATGGTGTTCAATGTGTTGTATAGAAAATGCGGGTCAATCTGCGCCTGCAGCGCCTTGATTTCCGCCTTGTGCTTGTCCTTTTCCACCCGGTGGTTCGCCTCAATTAATTGTGCGATCTGCTCCAGCATCCGGTTGAACTGCTTGCCTACCTGGGCCACCTCATCATTACCGCCGCTTTCGAAGCGTACGCCCAAGTCGTTATCCCCCGCGCGCCGCATCAGCTTTTGAAGCTTGGTCAGCGGATTCGCCAGCAGCGTACTTAAGGCGTTGGACACAAGAAAGCCTATGATAATGCAGACAATCATGACGAGCAAGGTTGCCCATTTGATGCCGTTCGCCTGGCTCATCAGCTCATCGGTCGGTTTGACGCTGATGTAGGTCCACTTGTTGTCGACGGTGGATTTGACGAAGTTCACCAAGTACGTCTCGCCTTGAAAGGCATAATTAAAAGCGCCCTGCGCCTTGGACCCGATTCGCTCCCGGAACTCCGGCTCTTTGAGCATATCCCCGTACAGATACGGCTTTTGCATGAATACCGGCGTACCATCTTCCTTCATGATCGTAACGCCTTCACGCCATTCGTTAATATTATCGGTTAAAAAATGAAGCAGTCCTTCCTCCCTCAAATTCACAATAATATAGGATTCAGGGACCACAAAGCTTGAAATCGCGTTAATGACCAGTGATAAAACCGGAACCTCCCCGGCGAAAAAGGGATCTTTATGCCCCTCAATCCATATCGCATGCCGTTCTTCCCGGATTCTGTCGTACATAGGCGTATCAACAAAATGGTTCTGGGCTTGTCTAGGCGCATCCGCAGGGTAAAAATCGCCTATCGGCGTCGTAAGCAGCACCGATTGCAGCAGCCGCTCATTCAGCTTCAGCTGCATAAACGGCGTTTGCAAAGCCGCATAATGAGCAAAATAGTTCGAGTTATTTCCCGTAACGACATCTTTCATCGCCTGCTCGTAGGAGCTGCTGATCACCAGCGTCATTAGGGACAGAGCAACATGGTTCAGCTTCTCATCGAACGCCTGGGAGGATTTATTCAATGCATCCTGACTCAGCTTCAGGGCGTTGTCCTGCACAACCTTCGCAGAAATTTGGTAAGTGGTCCATCCAACGGTCAGCACGGATAAAATAATCATCAAGGCAAAGGCGATACGAAGCCGGTGCTTGAACGGGTATTTGTGCAAATAATGACGAATCAAATCCAGTTCGTTCCCTTCCTGCAGTCACTCCGGCCTTCTTTCATCAGGCCTGGTTTATGCTATAAATCATACCACGCTCGTGTCGGATTGCAAAAACAAGCCTGACGCAGCCTGGCCGGACAAATGAGCCATTTCCGCATAAATTTTTCATCCCATGCCATATTAAACAATAAATGAAGGATCGGAATGGAGTCATCATGAGCTTTCTTCACTGGTTGAAATGGAAAAGTCCTCAGAATCCGTCGGCCCACCCAACGTACGAGAAGCTGACTGGTACCATAAGCCCCTCTCTGGCGGCAAATATAGCGGAGCTAAGCGCTCTTTTCAGCCTGGCTCCCGATCTTGTCATCCGCCATCTTGTCATCCAATCGACGGGTGACGAAGCTGCGCTCGTATACATGAATGGGCTTAGCGATAAAAACTCCATTAACAATAATGTGATCCGTTCGCTTCAGACGGGAACATCCGGCGGAAGCCCCGGTTCTGCCCCGGCCGTCACTATTGGATACATTATGAAGCTGACGCGTTGGGAGGACATTGAACAGGCTCTTTTCCAAGGCTACAGTATTCTGTTTACGGAAGGGCTGACGGAGGTTCAAACCTTCGACACCCAAGGCTGGCCGCAGCGGTCCATCGAAGATCCTCAGATAGAGGCTTCCCTGAAGGGGGCCCACCAGGGCTTTGTAGAAACGGGAACCCAGAATATCGCCATGATTCGCCGGTATATTCCGAACCGTGAGCTCAAAATAAGGGAAATTACGGTTGGCCGAAGAGGCAGAACAACCGTATCCATTCTCTATTTGGCCGATGTCGCCCATCCGGAGGTTCTGAAGGAACTGGAAGACCGCATCCGGAGGCTGGATGTAGACGCGATATTGAACACCGGGGAGCTGGAAGGGTTCATAGAAGACAACCCGTACTCTCCTTTCCCCCAGTTCTTATCGACGGAGCGTCCGGACGCCGCGGCTTCCCAAATATTGCAGGGCAGGTTCGCCGTTGTCGTCGATCGCTCCCCAAGCGTGCTGATCGGCCCTACGACCTTTACGTCCTTCTTTCAAAGCTTGGACGATTACAGTACGCGCTGGCTCCTTGCCACGTTTATCCGGCTGCTGCGTTTCGTCGGCTTCCTCGTCGCCGCCTTTCTGCCCGCTCTGTACATCGCGGCCATTTCATTTAATTACGAGGTCATACCGATAAAGCTGATCTTATCGATCGGGGAATCCCGGGAGCGTGTTCCTTTTCCCCCTATCGTCGAGGCGTTACTGATGGAAATTACGCTGGAGATGCTGCGGGAGGCCGGGATTCGGCTGCCTTCGCCGATCGGGCAAACCGTAGGCATCGTCGGGGGTATCGTCATAGGCCAGGCCGCCGTACAGGCCGGCATCGTAAGCAACGTAATGGTTATTGTTGTGGCGGCGACGGCGATCGCTTCATTCATTATCCCGAATTACGATATGGCTTCCGCCATTCGTTTGATCCGATTCCCCATGATGATCATTGCTTCCATGTTCGGCATTGTCGGAATCGTTATCGGGTTAATGACTCTCATCGCCCATCTCATTTCTCTTGAATCGCTCGGTACTCCCTATGGAAGCCCGCTCGCCCCGATGCGTTTCGCAGATTGGAAGGATACGTTTATCCGGGTACCGCTATGGAAAATGACCAAACGTCCGGTGAGCGCGCGGCCTGTGCAGGATAAACGGCTGGGCCCCAATCACCCTAGAGGTGACGGCAAATGAAGAAATACCAGTATAACGAAATCACGCTGATGCAGTATATCTTTTTCATTCATGGTACTCAGCTGGGGAGCGGCCAGCTAGCTCTCCCCCGCTTGTTGGCCGAAAAGGCCGGCGTCAGCGGATGGATATCGCTCCTGATGGGCTGGGCAGGGTCCGTAGCCGCCAGTCTATTCATCGTCTCTATCATGAAAAGATATCCGGATGGAGCCTTTCCCGATTTGCTGGTTCATTATTTCGGCAAACCTATCGGCAAAATAGCGGTATTGTTGATGACGATGTTTTACGCCTTTTCCAGCCTGACCAGCATCTTCGCAACGGGTTTGATGATTCAGCAGTGGATTCTCCCCCATACGCCGCTGTACATTTTAATCATTTTGTTCTCGATACCGACGTATCTGATCACCCGCAACGGTCTTCGGGTTATAGGCCGGTATACAGAGCTGATTTTTTTTCTGACGATAGGGATGATCTTCTTCATGCTGGTCCCGTTAAAGAACGGGCATCCGTTGCATCTGCTTCCGATCCTTGGAGAAGGATGGGGCCCTTTGCTTCAGGGGACTCTGGTTACGGTATTTTCGTTCCTTGGCTTCGATTCCGCCCTGATCGCGTATCCGTTTCTGCAAAAAAAACAAGCTGCCGCCACAGGGATCATCATAGCCAACACCTTGACGTTGCTCATTTTTCTGATTAACGTGCTATCGTGCTTTGTTTTCTTCAGTCCGGATGAAATCACGCAGTATCAACAGCCAACCCTCGATTTGCTGAAGGTGGTCGAATTCAAATTTGTTGAGCGGCTGGAAATAGTATTTTTATCCGGATTTTTGACCGTCATTTCCGCGACATGGATCACTCTGATGTATAATACCGTCTTTTGCACAAGCTGGCTTCTAGGCAAACAAGATCATCAAAGCCACGTGCTCGTCCTGCTGGTCCTTACCATCCTGTCTGCTTATTTCCTAGATCCTTCAACGGATCAAATGGAGGATTGGTACAGCTGGCTGACCAAAACGGGCTTTCTGTACGCCTTTGTCATGCCGGTAGGCTTATGGCTGTACCTAAGGGGAAAAGAGCTGTCCCAAGGAAGGAGACGCACATGAGGAAACCCATCCAATTGGCGGTAATCATCGCCCTGCTCGCTGCCCTTCTTACCGGCTGCAGAGACCGGCACAATCTGGAGGATCTTACCGTCATCCTTATGCTAGGGATCGATGTAGACGGCAATAACAACCTGGTGTTCTATGAATCGAGCCCTGTCTTTAATAAAGAAGCGAAGGACAAGGAAGAGGAGTATGGAGTCAAGGCTGCCACGTTTCATGAAGCCAGGGAAGTGTTCGATGCCATGGTTACGGCCCTGACGGTGGAAGGGAAGGTCCAAATTATTTTGCTCAGCCATCGGCTTCTGAAAAGAGGGGACTGGTTCCCGCTTTTCGATACGTTTTACCGTGATACCAAGAACAGCCTGTCGCCCAAGGTAGTTGCTGTCGACGGATCCGTCTCGGACATCATCCACTTCACTCCGAAAGATAAGCCGCTGCTTCCCATGTTTATTACAAGCCTTATCGAGCAAAACCACCGGAGCAACATTACGGTAAAAACAAACTTGCTGGATTTGCACCGGCAAATGACCGATAGGGGGATGACCCCCTTTATTTCGGAAATCAAGAAGGATAAGGAGGTTGAGCTTACAGGGACGACCTTGCTGCAAGAGGATGGAAAGTACGCCGACTCGCTTAACCTGCAGCAAACCACGCTCCTGCGCATTCTTCAACAGCATCGGCACGGGGAGCAGAACGTTACTCTTTCCTTTCCTGCCGGTGAAAAAAAGGGGCCCATTGAACAAAACAGGCTGAGCTTTCTCATACAGCGACTCTCTAATAAAACGAAAACGGCTTACGAACAGGGACGCTTTCGTTTCGATACGCAGGTCAATATGACAGTTACACTGACAGAACGGCTCTTTCCCTATAACATGAGAACCGAAAGCCGCAAGCTGGAGCAAATGATGGAGAAGGAGCTGCAAAAGCAGCTGCAAACTCTCATTAAAAAGATGCAAAAGCATAAAGCCGACCCTGTAGGCTACGGCGACTTGGCCAGAGCTTATCAGTATAAAGCTTGGTCCAAGGTCGGGCAGCAGTGGGGTGAAGCCTGGTCCAAGGCTGAAGTGAATGTATCGGTCAAGGTCAAAATCAAAAGCAGCGGCCCCATCATTTGAGGCCAAGGACATATAGTGGAAGGAGGCAGCTAGGGAGTGAACAAATATGCCTATAACGATATCACGTTTATGCAGTACACCCTTTTCATTCACAGCTCACAGGTCGGTATAGGCATCCTTCAGCTGCCTCGCCAAATTGCCGCGTCTGCCGGGACTGCCGGATGGATGTCCATCCTTATCGGATGGGCTTTATCCGTAGCGGCCAGCCTTGTCCTGATCCAGGTGATGAAGAAGCATCCCGGGGATACGATCATCGATTTGCTGCCGCGATATTTCGGTGTATGGATCGGCAGGCTATTCACCCTGGCTTTTGCAATTTATTTTGGAATTTTGGCTTATACCGTTATGAGCCGTGCCAGCCTGTTCATCACTTCATGGATTCTGCCTCAAACGGCGGACTATGTCTTGATGCTTCTCTTCTGCATCCCTACTTACATGGTGGTTAGAAACGGCTTACGCGTGCAGGGCCGATACTCGGAGCTGGTGTTCTTCCTCTCCTTGTGGATGCCGTTGTTTTATCTGCTCCCTTTGAAGGATGCCCATTGGAACTACCTACTCCCGCTGGTCAAGGACGGATGGAGTCCCATTGTGCAGACGACTTCCCTGACGGTCAACTCCTTTCTCGGATTTGAAACCGCCTTGTTTCTGTATCCTTTTTTGAAGAACAAGGAGACCGCCGTTCCGGGAATCGTGATCGCCAACACATTGTCCATGCTGGTGTTTCTTTTTGTGACCCTTGCCTGCTTTGTCTATTTCAGTCCTGAAGGCATCCTGCAATTTAACGAGCCTACCCTCAATATATTAAAGGCCATTCAGCTAAGCTTCCTGGAACGTCCGGAGATCGTGTTTCTCGCCTTTTACTTGGTGATCATTTCCACCACCTGGATGCCTAACGTGTACTGGTCTATCTTCTGTACCAGCCAGCTGCTGGGCAAGCAGAATCATCACCGTCATCTGGTCATCTTTCTGCTTCTATCTATTGCTATAACATTCTTCTACAAGCTCTCATTCGATAAAAACGACCAGTTACAGCGTATTATCGGTATGGTGGGCGTTGTGATAGCCTTCGTTCTCCCCGTCATCTTATGGCTGTATATGGCGGGGCACAGGCTCATCCGAAGGAGGAGAACTCCTTGAAGCGGCTTCACTGCTTGTGTATTGTCATACTGCTATTGCTTCCGGGATGTAACGATCGTCTGGATCTCGAGAATATGGCGATAGGACTTTTGATGGGGATTGATTTGGAGGGGGATGACCGCCTCGTCTATTATTTATCGAGCCCCGTATTCAATAAGCAAGCCAGAAAAAGAGAGGAAGAAGCCCAGGCCTTCACATCGACGGTCGTTCAATCCGAGAGGAAATTGGACAGCCTGACAAATGCTCTGACGGTACGCGGGAAAGTACAGGTGCTCCTCCTCGGCAAACGGCTGCTGCAGCATGAGGACTGGTTCCCCTTGCTGGATGTGGCGTTCCGGGATGCCAAATTCACGGTCAACGCGAGAGTCGTTGCGGTGGATGGCCCCCTCATAGAGATTTTTCAATTTCAGCCCAAAGACAAGCCGAGACTGCCGGTATTTTTGTCCAAGCTTATAGATACGGCTTACGAAAGAAACATTACGGTGAAAACAACACTGCAAGAGCTGCACCGTCAAATGTTCGAGAAAGGAACCACGCCTGTTATATCGGAAATTAAAAAAGAGAAAAGCATCGAGGTTCAGGGCACCGCCCTGCTGAATAAGCAGGGAAAATATGTCGCATCGCTATCCAAAGAGGAAAATGCCCTGCTGCAAATTCTGCAGCGCAAGACCGGTGAAGATCTCTCTCTGACGATACATGTTCCACAAAAGCAGCCTGATGGAAGTATCCTTAAAAAGAAGCTGGGCATTCTGCCCGAGAAGCTGAAGCTGCGTATCCGCAGCGCATACAATAAGGACCGGTTCGAGTTTCATATTCTCGGAAGAATCAGCTTCAGCCTGCTCGAGAAGCAGCTACCCAGGTTTGCTGCATCGATTCCTTCCCCCAAACTCGAGTCCATTGTGAACGAAGATTTACAAAAGAGGTGCGCCGATTTGATCGGGAAATTCCAGAAGGCCCGGATTGACCCCATCGGACTCGGATTGTATGCCCGAGCCTATCATAATGCCCAGTGGAAAGAGGTGCAGGACCAGTGGGAAGAGGCATTGTCCCGCGCTGATGTCCATATCTCCTTCCAAACGGAAATCACGAAGCTGGGTCCTATGCGCTAATCCCCCCACAAGCAGGGCGAATCCGTTGAAAGTCCTGTTGGGGTTGAACTATGGCCATGATATGAAAAAACTGCAGGACGTATAGCCTAATCGTCCATGCAGTCTTTTCCTGATTTGGATAAAGGATTCATTACAGCAGCGATTCGATTGCGGGCTCCATGTCCATCGGCTCCACTGCCGGCTCAAACCGTTCTACGATATGGCCGTCGCGGTCCACAAGGAATTTCGTAAAGTTCCATTTCACTTCGTCCCCGACCAGCAGCTCAGGCTGCTTCTCCTGCAGAAAAGCGTGGAGCAGCCGTCCGCTGGCATTGCTCAGATCGAAGCCCTCGAAAGGAGCCTGCTCCGTCAAATAGCGGAACAATGGGTGAGCGTCCCTGCCGCGCACATCTGTTTTTTCAAACATCGGGAATTGGACGCCATAGTTCACTTGGCAAAACGACTGAACTTCCTCGTTGCTCCCCGGCTCTTGTTCGTTGAACTGGTTGCACGGAAAGCCTAGAATTTCCAGTCCTTGCGAATTATAGCGCTCGTACAGCTTTTGCAGATCGGTGTACTGCGGCGTAAACCCGCATTTGCTTGCCGTATTGACAATGACCAGTACTTTCCCCTTGTACTGCTCAAGAGATACTTCTTTCCCTTGAAGCGTTACTGCCGAAATATCATAAATAGACATGGTTCATTCCTCCGTTTGCATGTGATGGATTGTATGCAGGAGCGCCGTTAGTCTTTCACGCCACTCCGCTGCTTCTTCCTGCTCTATCCCCATCCGGCAAAATAAGCGGCCAGGGATGTCATAAGCCTGTTGCTTCAGCCTGGTTCCCTGCTCTGTCAGGCGGATTCTGACCTGACGTTCGTCCTTGCTGTCCCGCACGCGCTTTATTAGCTCCATCTGCTCCAGACGCTTCAATAGCGGCGTCAGGGTGCCGGAATCCAAATACAGTCGGCTGCCGAGCTCCTTCACCGTGACCCCGTCCTCTTCCCACAGGGCCAGCAGCGTGACATACTGCGTGTACGTTAGACCCAGCTCATCCAACAGCGGCCTGTACAGCCGCGTAATTTCTTTGGAGCAGGCATATACGGCAAAGCACAGCTGGTTCTCCAGCTTCAGCCAGTCATCCTTGTTCATCCGCACCTCCACTATGTATTTCGCAAAATTAAATTGTGTACAATTTATTTGTTTCAAAGATATCATGGTCTGCTGTTCTTGTCAATCCGGATTTTGGGCATCTGTCGTTCCAGGTAAGAACAAGACTGGAGCCGGCGCCGCAAAGCAGCTCCTTGGTTTCGAAGCCGAATTATGGGAAAAAGCCGATGCCATAAGGCATCGGAGAGTCTGTCGAGAAACCTAGTTTTGCGAGAACTTTGCTAAATATGGAGGTGGGGTATTCCTCGGAAGAGTTTACGTCCGCCTTTGAAACCCGTGAAAATACCACTAAATCTGATCCCTTTCACGGGTTTCAACAGCGGCTGGAGGGGCATACCCCACCGTAGTATATTAGCAATAGTTCAAGCCTTATAGGTTTCTCGACAATCTGGCCGATGCCATAAGGCATCGGACTTTTTTTCATTAGCCGAAAAGTTCTATGGAAGCCGGTATAAAGCGAACGGAGCCCCATAACGAAACGGCTCGCTGATAGAGCTCAATTCCTGCTGATGCTCCGCTGTAAGATCGACGGATAAGCTTCGCAAGTTTTCCGTTACTTGTTCTATACGCGTCGCACCTACAATCACAGTGGATACGGCAGGCTGCTGCATCAGCCAAGCAATCGAAAGCGCACTCGGGGAGCAGCCCGCTTCAGCTGCAAGCTGACTTACTTTCGTGCCCAACGCGATTCTGTCCTCGCTAAGAAACCGGCTGAAATTCGGATCCGTTTGCGCGCGTGACCCTTCGGGAGCGGCGTCCAGAGCATTGTATTTGCCGGTAAGAATGCCCCCGGCCAGCGGAAAATAAGGAATAATCCCTACCCCTTGATCCAGACAAAGCGGGACCAGCTCCTGCTCCGGCGTCCGGTCGGCTAAGGAATAGCTGATTTGTGTAGAAACAAACCGGTTCAGGCCCAGACGCTCGCTGATGCCAAGAGCCTTCATGAGCTCCCAGGCCGCATAGTTGGAAGCCCCGATATACCGCACCTTCCCGGACCGCACCATATCGTCCAGCGCCCGAAGCGTTTCTTCAAGGGGCGTATCGGGATCAAACGTATGAATTTGATACAAATCCACATAGTCCGTCTTCAACCGGCGCAAGCTGTCCTCCAGCTCCCGCTGGAGATGATATCTTGACGAGCCTCTTTCATTCGGCCCCGGTCCGCGGACCAGGCCGGCTTTGGTCGCCAGAACCACCTCGTGCCTTCTGCCCTCCAGAGCCAGACCAATGATTCGTTCCGATTCGGACTGGGCGTAAATATTGGCGGTATCAATGAAATTGATTCCGTTGTCCATTGCATGATAAATGATCTGCGTGGAAGTCTGCTGATCGGCCCGTTTGCCGAACGCATTGGTCCCCAGACCCAGAACGGACACCTTCAACCCGCTATTTCCTAAACGTCGAAATTGCATAGCATGTACTCCCTTCCTTTTCCAACATAAGATTTGGTGTCTCTTGACCTCCACCGACAGGCCCGAGCCGTACCGGGTACTGCTTAAGTAGCTTGAAAGGCGTTTCTCGCAGAACTGCGGTTTCCAAGGGGACGGGAGAAATCGATCACAGAGACGAATACACCGGAGAAAGTAAAGGCAGAGCATCCGCTCCGCCTTCCGATGTTCCCGGTTTATTTAGGATGAAACAACCCCTGCTTCACGATAGCGTCCGCCAGCTCCGCATCTTTCAAGGTAATGTCCATATCAGGAATTTTAACGACAAACCGGCGTTTATCTGCATCATACAGCACCCCTCCCACCGGATGAAGCTCGTAGAGCGGCATGTAGTCCGAAGGGATTTTTTTCATTTGTTGAATGATCGAGAATACCTCGCCCCAAAAAGGCAAATCGGTACGCCGCCTGCATTCGGCGATCGTTCGCTTCAGCTGCTCGCTGAGTGTGTCCCGGCTGACTGACCATAGCATCTCTTCTCTCTCGCTGTGTGAATTCATGGAACCCTCCCTGGTTAGTAACGGGACTTAAAGGTCGAAAGCATCCGCAAGCAGCCGGTAGGACCGCAGCTTGGCTTCAAAGTCGTATGTGATCGTCACCAGCATAAGCTCCTCCGTCCGGTACTGCTCCGCCAGGCGTAACAGCCTTGCCTTGACCTGCTCCGGTGTCCCTACGATCATCCGTTTCCGGTTATCCTCTATCCGGTTTCGATCATAGGGCGTATACGGATAACGCTTCGCTTTTTCAATGGAAGGCGTGCCTGTTACGGAGCTGCGCCCTTTTTCAAACAGCAGCAGCCTCAAATCCAGGCTGGAGGCTATCTCATTAGCCGCCTCCTCCGTCTCCGCGCAAATGACGAAAACTGCGAGCAGCGACTTCGGCTTGTCTCCAAGAACGGACGGTTGAAACCTCCGCTGATATCCCCGCATCTCGTCGTCTCCGCCAAAGCCGTTAATAAACTGTGCGAACGCAAACCCCGCACCGAATTGTGCGGCCAACCGGGCGCTCTCACCGCTAGAGCCGAGCAGCCACAGCTCCGGAGCCGTGTCCACGATCGGGGTGGCACGCAATCCCGCATAAGCGTGATCATCCGGAAGCGAATCATGCAAATAATCGATCAAATCCTCGATTTGCTTCGGGTACAGATCCAGCGCGGACGTCTTGCCTTCCTGCAGCGCCCTGGTGGACAGCGGCATTCCTCCCGGCGCCCGTCCTATCCCGAGATCGATTCTCCCGGGGTACAGCGCCTCCAATAACCGGAAATTCTCCGCTACTTTAAATGCGCTGTAATGCGGCAGCATAACGCCTCCCGAGCCAATACGTATGCTGGAGGTCCGGGCTGCCAAATGACTGATAAGCACCTCAGGGCTCGAGCCGGCCAGGCTCATCGTAAAATGGTGCTCCGCTACCCAAAACCGGGAATATCCCAGCTGCTCGGTCTCCTGAGCCAGCCTTGCCGTCAGGGCCAATGCCTCTGACGCACTGCTGCCTTCCGCAATGGGAGACTGGTCCAACACGCTTAACCTCACAGCAATTCCCTCCTTCCTGTTCGTTATTCGGAGCATGCCCGAATACGGGCATTCCTTTGCAATCCACGTGGAGCTTCGCCTTCATTTCCGATTTTTTCTTTTATAGTATACAATAAAAGCAGCTTTTGAATGGTGGAATCATCATTCTATTCCGATGGGAGCTTGCTACAACAACTTCATTATTACCGGAGGCATGAATATGATTAGACTCGCTCAACCGGCGGATGCTCCTGCAGCCGCAGCTTTAATCTACCAAGCGATTAAGGATATTGGCTTTCAATTGACGGGAGCCGACACAGAACAAGAGGTGCTGGAGCGGTTAACGCGATTTTTCCAGACCGAGGGGAACCGGTTCAGCTACCCTAACCTTCTCGTTAAAGAACTAGACGGTGTAGTGGCCGGCATGATTTTGTGCTACCACGGCTCAGATGCCGAAACGATAGATCGACCGATCCTGGAGCAGCTTCGTTCGTTAAAGAACGACCCGAACCTGTCATTGGATAAGGAGGCCGATGAGGATGAATATTACATCGATGCTCTGGCCGTATTCCCCGAATGGGGAGGCCGCGGCATCGGTACCGAGCTGATCCGCGCGGCAGAAGAGCACGGGCGGCAGCTCGGCTACGACAAAATTGCCCTGAACGTCGAGCAATATAACGAAAAGGCCTGTACTTTATATAAAAAGCTGGGGTATGAAGCGGACAAAAACACGGTGATTAACGGGCACACTTATTTTCATATGGTCAAACGGCTCTAAGGTTTCCCAGCAGGCGCAGCTGATTCCGGAAACAATCGAACCCGTTTCTTCATCTCGAGGGAACGGGTTTCTTGCGCGGAAGATGGAGCATCACGGCACTTAACAGAAGGCATGCCGGTACGGCTGCAAGGAACCAGAACTCCATGCTGATTACAAACAATAGCAGAGGTGCAGCCAGAAGGAACGAAATATACAGCAAAAGCGGTACCCTGGCCAAAGCGCCAATGAACCCAACTATGACAGACGGAACCAGAAAAGGAGTCAGGAACCCGCTCCCTTCTTTCTCCAATGACAGTACGCTGATGACAGCACAAATAACCGCAACAGCAAAACATAACAGACTGTATGGACGAAGCCTCATCCCACGACCTCCTGATCGTTCTGTTTGTACACTGCACTGCGTACGCAATAATTTCATACGCCGCCCTCTCACAGCTTTAAGACTCTTCTATCATCTGAGACACGATATGCTTCAGTGTGACTTTGCTTAATTCATCTTCCATCGCCTTTTGCGCCTGCAGGAACGTCGATTCCAATGCACCTTGAATATTTCGGCCTACCGCACATTGCGGGTTCGGGTTCTCATGTACGGAGAACAGCTCCTCCTTATGATCGGCTTGAACGGCGCGGTACACCTCCAGCAGGGTAATTTGCTCCATCGGCCGCGCCAGAACGGCTCCCGCCACCCCAGGATTCGTGATGACGAGTCCTGCTTTATTCAGCATGCTCATGATTCGCCTTATAACTACTGGATTCGTGTTGACGCTGCTGGCTATAAAGTCGGAGGTGTTCCGGCCTTCCTTGTTGACTTCAAGAAGCGATAATATGTGGATGGCAACAGCAAAACGGCTGCTTATCGTCATGCGACTCCCCTCTTCCTTGATCGCAGCTCAACCGAGCTTCGACTCTTTTGCTATTATGTATTTTAACATAGGTTTCATTTTTCTTTAACCTGTAATTGATACAGTTACATGGTTGGACCGCCTTTTCTCTAGTTTGGCTTTTCCCGCATGGTTTCTTACGCATGGAAATCTGCCAAAGCACCCGGTTCCCTTCCTCCCGCTTTAAGCATATTTTCAGTTGACTGGCTTCTTCCACTGTTTTACAATTTAGATTAGTCGCCTAAATAATTTAACAAGGAGGATACGACTGACTTGCATCCCCATCCGTCCGAATCTCTCACCCATTTGATGTCCCATGTGATGAGGCTTCACCGCCACACCTTGCATTTGCTGCTGCAGGAGCAGGGAATTGAAGTTTATCCGGGACAGCCTCCCCTTCTATTCCGGCTATCGGAAGAGGACGGACAGAGCCAGAAGGAGCTGGCCAAGAAGCTGCGCATCCAGCCTGCAACCCTGACCGTGATGCTGACCCGCATGGAGAAGACCGGACTTGTAAAGCGCAGGCCGGATGAACGGGACCAGCGGATCTCGAGGGTGTATTTGACCGAGCAAGGACGGCAAGCGATCCAAGCGGTGAAGGATACGATGCAGTCTTTGGAGGTCAGCTCATTCGAGGACTTCACGACCGAAGAGAAGCTGCTGCTTCGCCGCTTTCTGCTGCATCTGCAGGATAACCTGAAAAAATTGGAGAAAAACGTTTAGTCGACAAAATAATAGCGAGGTGCAACTTTGTGTGGAAATTGTTTCGGTATTTAAAACCTTACTGGAAATCCGCCTTGCTGGCTCCCCTCTTGATGCTCGTTGAGGTATACATGGATTTGCTTCAGCCGAAGCTTATGGCCAGCATCGTGAACGAAGGGGTCCTGCAAAGGGATTTGCTGCACATTCAAAAGGTTGGCGCCATGATGATCGGCTTCTCCCTTATCGGTCTGATTGGCGGACTGGGGTGTACCGTCTTCTCCAGCCTGGCCTCCCAGAATTTCGGGGCCGATGTGCGCAAGGACCTGTTTCAAAAAGTGCAATCGTTTTCTTTTCGCAATCTGGACCAGTTTAAGGCCGGATCGCTTGTCACTCGCCTGACGAATGATGTGGTTCAAATGCAAAACCTGGTGCAAATGACGCTGCGCATTTTGGTCAGAGCCCCTTTCCTTGCTATCGGCAGCCTGATTATGGCGGTTACGATCAGCTACCGGCTGGCCATCATTTTGGCGGTCGTCATTCCGATTCTATTCCTGGTATTGTATCTGCTGATCCGCTTCGCCTTTCCTCTGTTCTCCATTGTGCAGAGCAAGCTGGACTCGGTGAACAACGTTCTTCAGGAAAATCTGGCAGGCATCCGGGTTGTCAAGGCATTCGTACGTTCCGACTACGAGAACAAGCGGTTCCGCAAGGCCAATAACGACTACACCGAGATTGCCATGAAGGCCACGCGGATCGTCGCCTTGAATATGCCGGTCATGACCTTGATCTTGAATGCCAGCATTGTAGCGGTCCTGTGGTACGGAGGCAATCTGACCTGGGAAGGGTCCCTTCCTGTCGGTGATTTGATCGCTTTTGTTAACTATGTGACGCAAGTGCTGTTCTCCCTCTTGATGGTAGGCATGATGCTGATGTTCGTCTCGCGCGCCAAAGCATCTGCCGACCGCATTAACGAAGTGATGGAGGTGCAATCCGAAATTACGGATGACGGTCACACCGTAGACCGTGCGGTTAGAGCGGGCGAGGTTACGTTCGAGCACGTATCGTTCGCTTATAGCACCGATGCGTCCGTTCCCAAGGACTCCCTCTCCGAGCAGAAGGAATTAGTGCTGAAGGACATTCATTTTACAGCCAGTCCGGGTCAGACGGTCGCGATTCTGGGTGCGACAGGCTCCGGTAAATCCACGCTCGTGAGCCTGATTCCCAGGCTGTATGATACTACGAAAGGGACCGTGCTGATCGACGGTATCGATGTGCGGCAAATGTCGCTTGATCAGCTTCGCCATCAGGTCGGTATGGTGCTTCAGCAGGCCATCCTGTTTACCGGAACCATTCGTGACAACATTCGCTTCGGCAAGCCGGATGCTTCACAGGAAGAGGTGGAAGCGGCAGCCAAGGCGGCCCAGGCTCATGATTTCATTATGAGCATGCCGGAAGGCTATGATACCGAGCTTGGCCAGAGAGGCGTCAATCTGTCCGGGGGACAAAAGCAGCGGATCTCCATCGCCCGCGCGCTGCTCGTCCGGCCTTCCATCCTCATTCTGGACGACAGCACGAGTGCCGTCGATCTGGGGACCGAGTCCCGCATCCAGGCGGCCATCAAAGAGCTGATGCGCGAGAGCACCTGCTTCCTCATCGCTCAGAGGATCTCCTCTGTCCTTGATGCGGATAAAATTCTGGTGCTGGAGGAAGGTCGCATCGTCGCAGAAGGTACTCATCAAGAATTAATCCGGACCAGTCCGGAATATCAGGACATCTATAACTCCCAAATCGGAAAGGGGGCCGTCGCACATGGCTGAGCTGAACCGCAGCGACCGGGAGCGTAATGGCGGAGCAACGAGACCGATGGGTCATCCTATGGGCATGGGAGGCCCTATGGGAGGCGGCCCTGGCGCTCGAGGCATGATGGCCAAGGTGCGCCCCAAAAACACGAAAGCCACTCTGAAAAGAATGTGGCAGTACTTAAGCCGTCAACGCGCCGGACTGATTTCCGTATTTATTCTGACCGCGCTAAGCTCCGGCTTGGCCCTGATAGGTCCTTATTTAATCGGCGTATCCATCGACGAATATATTATTCCGCGCAATTACAGCGGCCTGATCGGACTGTGCACCGCTCTGTTAGGCGTGTACGTATTCAGCGCCGTCATGTCCTGGATTCAGGCTTATGTCATGACAGGCGTATCGCAGCGGACGGTGCGGGAGCTCCGCGAGGATATGTTCGGCCGCATACAGAAGCTGCCGCTACAGTTCTTCGACAGCAAGACGCACGGCGAGCTGATGAGCCGGACAACGAACGATATCGAGAACGTATCCAATACGTTAAACCAAAGCGTGACACAGCTCATCTCCAGCGTAATCACCGTGGTCGGCGCCTTGATCTTTATGCTGAAGCTGAATGTTTGGCTTACGCTGCTCAGCCTGATTACGATCCCGCTGGTGATGATCATAACCGGGAAAATCTCCGGCTATACCCGCAACTATTTCTCCGGTCAGCAGAAGCATCTCGGGGAAATCAACGGCTTCATCGAGGAGACGATCTCCGGACAGAGGGTCGTCAAGGCTTTCCGCCGTGAAGAGAAGGCGATCCAGGATTTTAACGTGATCAACGGGAAGCTTCGCAGCGCAGGCTCCAAAGCGCAAATCTTCAGCGGCATGATCGGCCCTATTATGAACGTACTGAATAATATGAGCTTCGCCCTATTAGCTGCGGTCGGCGGCTGGATGGCGTTGAACGATATGACGACGATAGGGATCATCGTCAGCTTCCTGAACTATTCCAAGCAGTTCGGCAGACCGATTAACGAGCTCGCCAATCAATTCAATATGATTCAATCCGGCGTTGCCGGTGCGGAACGCGTATTTGAAATTATGGATACGAAGACCGAATATGAGGAGCAGGCAGGCCATAAAGAGCTTCGCCAAGTAAAGGGCGAGGTCATACTGGATCATGTATCCTTCCGCTACAAGGAAGACGTGCCTATCCTCAAGCACGTATCGCTGACCGCCAAGCCGGGAGATACCGTAGCTTTGGTAGGCCCGACGGGCGCGGGGAAAACCACCATTATTAATCTCTTGACCCGCTTCTATGATATTCAAGAGGGTACGATCACCATCGACGGCGAAGCGATCCACCATCTTGATAAAGACCAGCTTCGCCAACAGCTCGGCATCGTGCTGCAGGACGCCTACCTGTTCTCCGACACGATACGGGAGAACATCCGCTACGGCAGGCTGGACGCAACCGACGAGGAGATTGAAGCGGCAGCCAAGCTGGCTAACGCCGATTCCTTCATACGGAAGCTGCCGCAAGGCTACGATACCATCCTGTCGGCTGAGGGCAGCAATCTGAGTCAAGGCCAGCGGCAGCTGATTACGATTGCGAGAGCCATTCTGGCCGATCCCGCGATTCTGATTCTCGATGAAGCGACCAGCAGCGTCGATACCCGTACCGAGATGCATATTCAAGAAGCGATGAACTCGTTGATGAAAGGGCGGACCAGCTTCGTCATCGCGCATAGGCTGAGTACCATTCGGGAGGCGGATCAAATTCTCGTCATCAACGGAGGGGAAATTATCGAACGGGGTACCCACCAGGAGCTGTTGGATCAGAAAGGCTTCTATCACGACCTGTATAACAGCCAGTTCAAACGGGTGGGTTAAAGCTTAACCTGCCCCGAGAGCGGAAGCGAAAGTCGAAGATAATGGCCTTTGATTCCGTTTTCACAAGCCTAGCCCAGCCCAAATCGGCTTCAAAACCGTTTAGCCCTATTTTACATTCAGGATGCTTCATCGTAGAATACGGTTCAACAACCTCATAGGAAGCCCGCGAGTAGAATTCTCTATTCGGGGCTTCTTTTCATAAAGCGACCGCCGCTGATACAACGATTTGAACTAAAAAGGAGTGTATTTTGTCTATGCCCCATCCCGTCGATACCGAACTGGATTTGAACCATTCCAGGATCAGGGACTCCTCTATCCGATCCATCGAACTGTTCCAGCTTGACCGGCTGGCATACCAGACGATCCAGGGAGCAGCTGCTGCACAGGATCGTACCGCCTGCCTATTGAAAATCTCCAGCTCCGGGGTCAACGGTTGGGGACTCTGCGCTCTGCCCGTGAGAGAGCCGCAATTTGATTTTATTAAATGGACATCCGTATTCGGAAAATTAAAGGGTACTTCTGTAGCCGAGGCCATTCATTTCGTTCACGAGCACCATTCGGATTGGGGGCTGGAACGATATACGGCAGGCAAAGCATCGCTTATGGACCTGGCCTCACAATACCAGGGCGGCCGTTTCTTCTCCCGTCAAAGTGAAGTATGTAACGGACTCGAACGCTCTTATCTGATCGATCATTCCGACCGTTATTTCTCCTTTCTATGAAAGCCCGCAGCACCCTGACACAGGCGGAAAAAAATAGAGACGCTGTTAAGACATCAGGCAGGATCCCGATGTCTTATTCGGCATAGGAGAATCAAACCTCCCACCAGATACAACGGTTAATCCTACTCGGGGCATGGACCTAGCCTCTCTTTACCTTCCCCAACCAGCAAAAAGAGCCGGATTCCCAGGCACCCTGGACTCCGACTCTCAATTCTTACTTGCTTCCTGTCCGTTCCACAATCGAACGGGCAATCCATACACCGGCCGCACCCGCTTGAGCGAGGCCCCTTGTTACCCCAGCCCCGTCGCCGCCGCAGTACAGGCCGCCAATTTCACTCTCCAAATGCATGCTCAGCTTCGGCCGGGCCGAATAAAATTTAGCCTCCACGCCATAAAACAACGTATGCTCCGAGGCAATTCCCGGCGTCACTTTATCTAATGCTTCTACCATCTCGATCAAGCTCTTCATCGTGTTGTACGGAAGCACCAGCCCCAAATCTCCGGGAACCGCCTCCTTGAGCGTCGGCTCGAGGAAGCCTTCCTTGATACGCCCTTCGGTAGACCGCCGTCCGCGAATAATATCTCCATACTTCTGGACGATAACGCCGCCATTCGACAAATCGTTAGCCCGTTTGCATATTTCTCTAGCGTATTCGTTAGGCTTATCGAACGGCTCCGTGAACCGGTGCGAAACAAGCAGCGCAAAGTTCGTATTGGTGGAGCCAAGCGCCGGGTCCTTGTAAGCATGACCGTTAGCCGCCATAACACCGCTGTGATTCTCAACCACGACATGGCCGGAAGGATTGCTGCAGAACGTACGGACGCGCGTTCCGACCGAAGTGTTATAAATAAATTTGCCTTCATACAAATGCTCGTTTATTTCGCGCATGACGACATCGGACGTCTCTACGCGGACACCGACATCGACTTGGTTGTTGAACATGGGAATCCGGCGTTTTTTCAAAATATCCGTCAGCCAGGCCGATCCGTCACGGCCCGGGGCGATGATGACATAATCGGCTTCGATCTCCTCGCCGTTCTTCAGGACGACGCCGGCGGCCCGGTGGCTGCCGTTTTCTTTTACGGTCAATATATCGGCTGCTTCCGTCTTATACAGCATATCGATATGCTGCTTCAGGTATTGATTGATCGATTGGAGAATTTCCAGGTTTTTCTCTGTGCCCAGATGGCGCACCTGCGCGCGCAGCAGCTTCAAGCCCGCCGCGTAGCCGCGCTGCTCAATTGAACGGACGACCTCCGTCATGGGATCGGTAATCGTTTCCGGCGCCCCGTGCTTCAGGTTAATCCGGTCGACGTATTGGATCAAGTCCAGCACCTGCGACGGCGCCAAATAATCCGTGAGCCAGCCGCCGAACTCCGTCGTGATGTTAAATTTGCCGTCACTGTAGGCTCCCGCGCCGCCAAACCCGGCTGTAATGGAACAGGCAGGCAGACAGCCTGCAAACTCCTTTTTCCCCGCAGCCGGCGGGCACAGCTTGATCTTCTCCTCCAGGATCGGACAGCGGCGGCTGTCGATATCATGGCCTTTATCAATTAACAGCACCTTCAAGTGCGGCGCTTTCAACAGCAATTCATATGCGGCAAAAATCCCTGCCGGTCCGGCTCCAACAATAATGACGTCGTAACGCTTGCTCATGTTCTTGTCCCTCCACAGTTAAGAAAGTTTATGCCAGCCTTTATCGGGCATACCCGTTCCCCAGCACAAGAAAAGCAGACTGTTCGGCTGCTCCATGCATTTGGAAAACTCCGCCATCCTTTTGGAATCAGTTTGCTCCACTGCGCATAAAAAAATCCCAACCCCGAATGGATGCGGAAAGCCCGCCCACTCGTAGTCAGGAATTATCGGTTCCTTGTAGAGACCTTCAGCCCATATCGCCGAAGATATACGAACAGTGATTAATGTAAGCCCTATTTCATTGCCACTACGAATGGTAAAGCAAATCACTACCGTTGTCAAGGACTATTCATCCCTTCATTCGTATTTTTTGCAAAAATCGGTCATCCGATCCAATCAAAGTTCGGTTTATGGGTGAAAAGACGAACGTTTGTCAGTCCTATCCGCATATAAAGGCAAACCTGTACAATCCCTCTTTTTCCAATAAAAAGGAAACCGGCTTCTTTTCACGAATACATTAATTCATACCACCTATAACATGAGATGCACCTGCTGAACGCAATCGCATCCGTCTCTACACTACGGTTATCCCTGACGAAAGGAGACAACTGAATGGTACTTTCAGTGCTGCTTATTCTGCTGGGCGTTTTCATGATCTGCAAACCTTCTATCATCTGGACCCTAACCGAAAGCTGGAAATCGAATGATGCAACAGAACCATCGAAGGTGTATATCGTTTCGACCCGTTTCGGAGGAGCCATGCTCTCTCTTGCAGGTATTGCGGGAATCGTTGCATTAAACCTATAAAATAAAGAATTGACAGGAGCGGCCCTTATGGAGAAACTATCCCGCATGTTAACGGAGCAGCAAGCGGATTTTGAAATCATTCACCATCCCGAGCCTATACGATCCGCTCAAGACGGAGCCGATTATTTCGGTATCGAGCTTGGTCAGACGGCGCCGACCCTGATCCTGCAATCGGGGACAACCCTGTACGCTTTGATCCTGTCCGGGGATTACGGAAAAGTCGACTTCGAGGAAGTCAAGGCTGTTGTCCCAGGCGGGGAGGAGCTTAAGCTGGTCAAGCCCAAAGAGGTACAGGAAAGGATCGGATATGCGGTGGGAAGCGTTCCCTTAATAGGGCACGGCTTGCCGACTATTATCGATAGAGGCATCCAGCGTTATCCATATGTTTACGGGGGAACAGGGATAGCGACCGCCACTTTAAAAATAGCCCCCAAAGACATAGAGAGCTTGAACCATGTCACCGCTTATGTTCGCTGAAGCCATCATAATTTGAATCAAAAGTGAGAGGGATAAGCTATATGAAACCATCCGCATTACTGGAAATAGAACCCTTTACCCCGGCTTATCAAGCGGAAGTGAAAGCTTTCGTACTCGAAGGATTGGCCGAGCACTTCGGATTTCTGGATACGACGCTGAACCCTGATCTGGATGACATTATGGACCATTATACGAATCAGGGGCATGTCTTTTTGGTTGGCATTATGAACCGTGAAGCCGTATGCTGCGGCGCTCTTGTCCCCTATGATGAGACTACCGGAAGAATTGTCCGCATGTCGGTCAAGAAGGATCATCGAAGAAACGGCTATGCTAGCCGGATGATTGAAGCGCTGGAGGAAGAGGCCCGGCATAAAGGGTACTCCGCCATCATACTCAAAACTCTTGGACATTGGGCGGATGCGGTCGGATTTTACACTCATAAGGGTTATGCTGCAGCCCGGCACGAAGGGGAAAGTGTTGTGATGACCAAAGCTTTATAAGTCCGTGAAACGAGAGGGAGGTGCATCTGTTGGTGCGTATGCGAAAGGCCATTCCGTCCGATCTCGATTATTTGGTCCGCATCGACTTAAAGGACGAAGTCAGCTTCTTTAACACGAGTTCTCTGTCCGCAGAAGAAATGAGGCTGCATCAGGAGAAAATATCCAAATTCGTGTCCAGCTCCGATCGCGGCGCTAAAAAGGGCCACCTGGCAGCGACAGCTGCTCCGGAATGGCCCTTTGATCGCACGGTAAACCTTAATCCCTCACTCTCTCGAGCGCCTCTTCCTTCTCCCAGCTGCTGAAATGATCCTCCCATATGATGTGATATATGCCCTGCTCCGCTTCCACAATAATGCCCCGAGCTCCATCGAGCTTAAACACAACCCGGTCTCCAACCTCAAACAGCATAAGGATCACCCCAGTCTAAAGACGATTCCGTGACCACCTTTCGGGTATTCCCATTTGATATTCTGGTGGGGACAGCCGATACGGCAGCTGCCGCACTCATGACAGCCCTCATAGCCGACATGCATCCGGATCTCCTCCCATTTGTACACCTCTGCCGGGCAGAAGATCGTGCATATTTTATCCGGGCACTTCGTCAAACAGGTATCCGCATCCAAGACGGTAAGATGAGACTTCGTATCCGCGTTAAAGCGCAGAAGATACTGCTTTTCTTCGATGGACTGGCCTTTCGCCTGATCGCTCATTACTTGATCACCTTCCATGCCCGGTACATATCCCGCGCTATTTTCAGCTTTTGCTTGACGGTGCCGATGTCACGCCATATTTTCTTTTGCTTCTCCCGCTTCGAGGTACCGTCCACCGTGAACATTTGGCTGGCCGCACGGTTCATCATCGGGATGTATTCCTCGAAATATTGCGGGAACTTATCAAAATGATGCGTAGAATCCTTGTATTTCTTCAAATCCTCTCCGACGAAGCTTTCCATCAGCCGCTGCCGGTAATGATCGAGCATCTCTTCGGAGAAATTGCCCGCTTGCTTCGCCATCACTATCGTCTCTGCCGCCAAGCGTCCCGATGTCATCGCCATATTCGAGCCTTCACGGTGAATCGCATTCACGAGCTGTGCGGCGTCCCCGACGACAAGGACCCCGTTGCCGACCACCTTCGGCATCGAGTAATAGCCTCCCTCCGGGATAAGATGGGCCAAATATTCCTGCGGTTCCCCTCCTTGCAAATACGGTCGTATCATCGGATGCTGCTTGACGTATTCGAGCAGCTCATATGGTTTTATTTTATGCTTGATGAGCCCGGACAGTAGTGTGCCGACGCCTATGCTTAGCGTATCTTTATTCGTGTACAGGAAGCCGGTGCCCAGAATCCCCTTCGTCGCGTCGCCGAACAGCTCGATCGTGCAGCCCTGGCCTTCCTCCAGGTTGAAGCGGTCTTCGATGACTTTGCGGTCCAGCTTGATGATCTCCATCGTCGCCAACGCCACTTCATCGGGCCTGAACTCCTTGTGAAATCCTAGCGACTTGGCCAGCAGCGAGTTGACACCATCGGCCAGTACGACCACATCAGCGTAAATATCTCCATCCGGTCGGTCCGTGCGGACCCCGATGACCCGCCCATCCTCTACGATACATTCCAGCGCTACCGTCTCGTTAATCAGCAGAGCGCCATGATCAACGGCTTTTTGAGCGAACCATTGGTCGAACTTGGCGCGCAGTACAGTAAAATTGTTGTAGGGCTCCCGCCCCCATTCCATCCCCTTATAGCCGAAGGTGACGGCCGATTCCTTGTCGAGCATCATGAACCGCTGCTCCACAATAGGCCGTTCGAGCGGCGCTTCTTTATAAAATCCCGGGATGACATCCTCCATCATTTTGCGGTACAGGACGCCGCCCATGACGTTCTTGGAGCCGGGATATTCGCCCCGCTCCAACAGCAGCACGTTAACCCCCGCTTTGGCAAGCTCATAGGCACAGGCGATTCCCGCAGGCCCGGCCCCGACGACGATACAATCAAACTTTTCGGACATAGCCGTCCTCCTTTCTGCCCAGTGCCTTGGTGAACTGCTCGATCAACAACGGTACGATCTCGAAGGCATCGCCAACGATTCCATAGTGGCAGGACTGGAATATCGGAGCGGACGGATCCTTGTTGATCGCTATGATGAGGCCAGAATTCTGCATCCCGACAATATGCTGAATCGCTCCCGAGATCCCGATAGCAAAATAAATTTTGGGCGTGACAGTAACCCCCGTCTGCCCCACCTGATGGTGATGCTCGATCCAGCCCGCCTCGACGACATCCCGGCTGGCACCGACGGCTGCGCCTAAGGCATCGGCAAGCTGATGAACGAGCTGGAAGCCGCTCGGGCTGCCGAGCCCTTTGCCTCCGGCTACGATAATATCCGCTTCATCAATGCGCACCTTATGAGTCGTCTCGCGGACAATCTCCAGCACCTTGGTCCTTACGTCCTCTTCCTTAAGAGCGATCGTTTCCTCGATCAGCTTGCCGGTACGGCCAGCCTCCCTGGGGAGCGCTTTCATGACTTTCGGGCGTACAGTGGCCATTTGCGGACGGTACTTTTTGCAAAGAATCGTCGCCATAATGTTGCCTCCGAACGCCGGCCGGCTGGCAAGCAGCAAGCCCGTATCCTCCTCAACATCGAGAATGGTCGTATCGGCCGTAAGCCCGGTCGGCAGGTCGGTCGCAACCGCACTCGCCAGGTCCTTCCCCGTGGAAGTAGCCCCGTACAGAATGATTTCCGGCTTATATTTTTGCGTGCAATCGAGTAATGCCCGCATAAAGGTCTCGGTCCGGTAATGCTTGAAAACAGGAGCATCATATACATACATCGTGTCTGCCCCGTACTCAAAGGCCGTTGCGGCAAGCGATTTCACCTGATCCCCGATCAAAACTCCCGCAAGCTCTGTTCCGCGTTTATCGGCCAATCGTCTTCCTGCACCCAGCAGCTCCAGCGATACCGGAGCTATAACCCCGTCCTTCTCCTCTATAAACACCCAGACGCCACGGTAATCTTCAAAGCTCACGAAGCTCCACCCCCAAGCTGGAACAATTCCTTGCGCTCTAGCAAAATACCGAGCAGCCTCTCGACCTGCTCGTTTGCTGTTCCCTCCAGCAGCTCCCCGCCTTGAGGCTTCTGGGGCGCCCATACGGAGGAAACGATGGTCGGCGACCCCTTCAGCCCCAGTTGGGAGCGGTCTACATCCTCCAAGTCGTTAACCGACCATATGTGAGGCTGGTACCGGGCCGCCTTGATGACGTTGGGAAGAGGGGAATACGGGACCTCGTTGATATCCTTTTCTACGGAGAGCAGGCAGGGCAGTGTCGATTGGATCACCTCATAGCCGTCCTCCAGCTTGCGGTGAATGATGATATGGCCTCCATCTTTATTGATTTCCACCACCTTGTTCACCGAGGTCAGAGGCGGGATGTCCAGCCTGCGGGCAATACCTGGCCCTACCTGTCCGGTGTCCCCGTCAATCGTCATCTTGCCGCAGATGACCAGATCGATCGGCTCGGTCTTCCCGATTTTCTCCAATGCTTTGGTGAGCGAGTAGCTGGTTGCCAGCGTGTCCGCTCCGGCGAACGCGCGGTCGGTAATCAGATACCCCTCGTCCGCTCCTATTTCTATGCAGCGTTTGATGGCCTTCACCGCCGGGGGAGGGCCCATCGTCAATACGGAAACCTTGCCTCCATACCTTCTCTTCAGGCGGACCGCCTCTTCTACCGCGTGCGCATCATACGGGTTCAAAATCGCCGGTGCACTGGCCCGATCCATCGTGTTCGTCTTCGGGTTCATCTTGATGATCTTCGTATCCGGTACCTGTTTGATACAAGCGACAATGTGAAGCATGTTCGCAGCACCTCTTTACTCATGATCCGTGATGGTCTGAATACTTTAGTATATAAGGCAGCTGCGGATAACATGCCTAGACTGGCTCCCGGGACGGAAAAAGGCACCCCTGGTACGGGATGCCTTGAAATAATATATAATAAGTGCAGAACGATTATACCCAGCCGCGAGCTTCCATCGCTTTGGAGATACGCTCCAGGGAGATCATGTAAGCTGCAGTACGCAGGTCGGTTTTGTAACGGGTAGCCAAGGATTGTACGGCGCGATAAGCATCGGACATAGCCACTTTCAGCTTGCCGTTTACTTCTTCTTCGCTCCAGTAGTAGTTCATCAGGTTTTGTACCCATTCGAAGTAAGAAACGGTTACACCGCCGGCATTAGCCAGGATGTCAGGAATAACCTTCACGCCTTTTTCGAACAGGATAGCGTCCGCTTCCGGTGTAGTAGGTCCGTTTGCCGCTTCTGCAATGATGCTTGCTTTAATTTGAGATGCATTGTGGGAAGTAATAACGTTCTCCAATGCTGCTGGAACCAGGATATCTACATCCAGCTCAAGCAATTGATTTGCAGGAATGATGTGGGAATCGCCATATTCCAAAATGTTGGAATGGTCTTTCAAGCGCTCCACTTTTGCCAAATCCAAGCCTTCCGGATCGTAAATCGCACCGCGGGAATCGCTGACAGCTACAATGTTGCAGCCAAGCTCAGCCAGCAAGCGGGCAGCGATACGGCCAGCATTACCGAAGCCTTGAATAGCTACCGTAGCGCCTTCTGTCGCTTTACCCATATCGTGCAGAGCGTCTTGAATAGCAAATACGCAGCCGCGGGCCGTAGCTTCGTTTCTGCCTTTGGAGCCGCCGATAATAAGCGGTTTACCTGTAATAACGCCTGGAGAGTTATGACCTCTCAAGCGGCTGTAAGTATCCATCATCCAGCCCATGATTTGCGGAGTGGTGTAAACGTCTGGCGCTGGAATGTCTTTTTCCGGACCAACGATCTCATGAATAGCTTCCATGAAAGCGCGGCTGACACGTTCCAGCTCGCCTTTGCTCATCTCGCGAGGGTCGCAGATGACTCCGCCTTTACCGCCGCCGTACGGCAAGCCGACAACGCCGCACTTGAAGCTCATCCACATGGACAAAGCTTTAACCTCATCCAAAGTAACGTCCGGATGAAAACGGATGCCGCCTTTGGTAGGTCCTACTGCATCGTTATGCTGGGAACGGTAGCCTTCGAATACTTTTACTTTGCCGTTATCCATTTTGACAGGGAAAGTAACAGACAGCACGCGTTTCGGCTGTTTCAAAATCTCTACGACTTCTTCAGGCAGCTGCAGCAGGGAAGCGGCCTTCTCAATTTGGCGTTGGGCGATCTTAAACGGGTTAAGATTCTCTTCAGTCACAGTTGTCTCAAGCATTGAATGATGTACCTCCTGGATATCGTTTTATAATTCCTTTTTTTCCTAACTAACATAAGTTTATATTTTTTTTGTTAATTTGACAATTGATGCGAGAATATTTCCTTCATTCGTATTTAATTTGTCACTTTAAGTAACACGAGCTCGACGCTTGAAAATACTGCATTTATGCTACAATAAAGGGGTAAAGCGGTACTTGAAAAAAATTTTTGGAGGAACCTGTGAAAAGACTCTCAATGCGGCTTCATCTGACGATTACGTTTGCCATAGTCGCCCTTATTCCCATCCTTGTCCTTGGCACCATCCAGGTCCAGCAAATCAAAAACATTACGAATGATTATAATAAAACGCAAATGCAGACCACCTATCGGCTGGCAGACGCCGTGCAGACCTACACCTACTACCATCGCAATGCCGTAGAGACGGTAGCGGCTACCATCAGCGCGTCCAGCCCGCCGTTTCGGACCCGCGAGAGCATGACGCTGAAGCTGCAATCCGTCAAAACGAATCTGCCCAGCTTCTCAAGGCTGTTCGTTGTGAATCGCAATGGTGCCGTTACTTCGATATACCCCGACCCGGGATCCGGCCAGCAGCCGGCGCTGTTCGGAATCGATGTTAGGAATCGGGATTATTTTAATCAAGTGAAAGCATCCGAGTCAACGACTATCACACCGCTGTTTCGCGGTATCGAAGGTGCGAACAAACCTGCCATAGCCATAGCAGCTCCTGTCTATAACGAGCAAAAGCAGTGGGACGGGCTCATCGTCGGCGTGCTGGATATGCAGGCTGTAGCACAGCTGGTCACCAAATATGACTACGGCACCGATGCCTATCCTGTCGTGCTGGATGCCAGCGGGAAAGCCATTTACCACCCTGACGGGGAACTGACCGATTCCTTGACCGATCTATCCAATGAACCGTCTGTCCAAGAGGCCAGGGCAAAGAAGCAAGGACAGGGAATCTACCGCTCCGGCGTCAACCGCGCAGACGAGCTTGTAAGCTATACGACGATCCCCGATCTGGATTGGACCGTGCTGGTAGCAAGGTCCTACAAGGCCGTGAATGCCGCTTTTACCGATTCGCTCCGAACGACCTTTCTGCTGCTGGTCATCACGCTCTTGCTGACCGTCATTGTAGGCACGCTATTGGCCAAACGGTTGACCCATACCATACATGCCTTGGTAGGCTATACCCGAAGGCTAACCGATGAGGTCTTTCCCGAGCCTGACCGCTCCATCACCTCTCGCGGAGTGCCTTACGAGCTTCATATGCTGGCTGATCATTTCACCCGGATGGCGGGTCAAATCAAGGAGAACCAGCGTGCGCTCATCGAGCTGAACGCCGACCTGGAGCGCCGCGTCGCCGAGCGGACCCAGAGCCTTCTTCGCAAAAACCAGGAGCTGGAGATCGTCAATACGCTCCTTACCCCCGTCCCTGCCCGGAAGAACGCAAACGAGGTCATCGAAGATAGCATGGTTCAACTGCGCAGGCTGATTCATCAAGAAATCCGGCTGAGGCTGTTCCCTCACACGGGCTCTTCCGGCTTGGGGCGGTTTAAGGGCTGGGAGGACGAAACGCAAGCCTCGGCAGATGTCCCCGACGCGGACCGGAGCGTCAGCGTCATCCCGATTCAAACGGGCAGCCTGGCTCTCGGCGAATTGGTCGTACACAGCGATACGGACACCTTAAGCGACAGCGACCGCAAGTTTCTGCATACGCTGTCCGGAACCATCGCCATTCTAGTCCAAAATGACATGCTGCTCGACAGCATACGTCATGAGCACGCGACGTTAAACGCCGTGCTCGAGAGCATGTCGGACGCGATAGTGCTTATTGATACAAACCGGCGGGTCGTCTACTTTAACCGCCGTATGACGGACATGTTCGGACTGAAGCCCACGGAGCTGCTCGAAATGCCAGAAGAGGAATTGTTCCACGTCATGACGGGTTTGCTGCCTGAGCCGGACGAGGATTGGACCTCTTTTACACAGAAGCAACGGCCCCACGCCAAATTCAAGGCGATAGGGACCGGCGGCAAGGAGCGCTTTATCTCGGTTGCCGCCTTTCAGGTGTCCAGCGGGGAGAACAGCTTCGGCCGGGGCTACGTATGGCGCGATATTACGAAGGAGCATGAGGTCGATGCGCTCAAGAACGATCTGATTTCTCTCGCTTCGCACGAATTCAAGACACCTATCACGAGCATTCGGGGCAGCGTCGAAACGCTCCTGCGGCCGGACGCATCCTGGGATGAAGACTTTAAGCAGGAGCTTCTGGAAGGAATCCGCGAGGATATCGGGCGCATTCAGGATCTGATCGACGAGTGGCTTGATATCTCCAAGATCGAGGCCGGGGCACTGCGGGTCCATCTGCAGCCTGTACGCGTCCAGTCCATCGTACAGAGCGCCATTGAGCGGATGCCTCAGCATACCGGAGCCTTGCATGCCGCGTTCGAGCTGGAGCTCGGCGACGATTTGCCGCTGCTTTTTGCCGATAGACTGCGGCTGGAGCAGGTACTCGTCAATCTGTTCACCAATGCGATCCGTTATAATCAGCGCCAGCCGGTCATACGTCTATCCGCGACCACTGATGACAGATTCGTTCACATCCGGGTCCAGGATAACGGCATCGGGATAGAGCCTGAGCATCTGGAGCATATTTTCGACCGATTCTACAGGGTCGACGTATCCTCCAGCCGGCATACGGGGGGAACCGGTCTGGGCCTCGCCATAAGCAAGGGCATCATCGAGGCCCATGGAGGAGCTATTCACGTCGAAAGCACGCCGGGTGCGGGAAGCGTCTTTACCCTTTCCGTACCCAAATACGAATGGAAGAATGGAGATGGGCATGAAGAAGCATAAAATTCTCATCGTGGATGACGAGCCGAAGATAATTCGGTTCATCTCCGCCAATCTGAAATCATTAGGCCATGAGACCGCTGCCTGCGCCAGCGGGCCGGAGGCTCTGAACATGATAGACAGCTTTGACCCGGACCTGCTCCTGCTTGACATCATGATGCCGGGGATGGACGGTTTCGAGGCGCTTGAGCGGCTGCGCAGCTTCTCCAATGTACCTGTCATCATCCTGACAGCGCGCAGCGATTCCAGCGATAAGGTGCGGGGGCTAAACCTAGGTGCGGACGATTACTTGACCAAGCCGTTCTCTCTCGACGAGCTGTTCGCGCGTGTCAATGCGGTGCTTCGAAGGATCGATGGACGCACGGCCCTGCCCGCGACGGCAGGCTCCAGCGAGATTCGTCTTGGTCCCGTGACGCTGAACCTGGCTCAAAGGAGGACCTGGCTTGCCGGAAGCGAAATCAAGTTCACCGAAACCGAATACAACCTGTTCGTTCTGCTGCTTCAAAACGCCGGCAAGGTCATGACCCACGAGCAGCTGCTAAGCGATATCTGGGGAAGCGAATACCGCGACGATGTGGAATATTTGCGCGTCGCGATAGCGCGTATTCGCCAGAAGCTGAAGCAGGCCGACGAGAAGCTCAGCCTGATCGTCACTTACCCGGGGGTAGGCTACATGGCTAAGGCGGGGGAATAAATCATAAGGGCCCGATGCGGATATCACCTGCAGCGGGCCTTTAATGTACAAGGACGACTTACCGGGCAGCGTTCCATGCCGGAAACCCGCTCCGCAGCGTCATAAGAAATTGCGAAGCCGCTAACGACAGAGGCATGTCCTTACGAATGGCTATGCCGACCGAGCGGGAAGGAACGGGCTCGGTCGTCCGGAGCTCGGTCAGGCTGCCCGCCGCCAATTCATCCTGAACGAAGGAACGCGTTACGAAGGCGACACCAAAGCCTCGGCGGGCAAACTCTACCAGCAAATCAATGCTGCCGAGCTCAATATCCGCTTCAACAGCAACCCCCTGGCCGGCAAACCACTGCTCAACGAACCGGCGCGTGCTGCTTCCCTGCGACAGAAGCAGAAGCGGCAGTGTTCCGAGCTTCTCCGCCGTCAACGGCTGCTCCCCCAGCTCCTTGTAGGCTTTGCCGGCTACGAAGCAGTCCTGAATGACGGAGAGCGCCGTCACTTCTAGCATCGGGTCGACGATCGGCATATGAACAATGCCGAAATCGATGTGCCCTTCTTTGAGTCTGTGCACAATATCCGGCGTTTTGCCGTGTGAGAGCCGAATGTGTATATCCGGGTAATCCGCGTGGAACGAATCCAGATGCGGAAGCAGCATATGCTTAAGCAGCGAATCGCTCGCGCCGACGCGAAGCTCCCCTCCGGTGAGCCGCTTGAGATTGTTTATTTTGGCCTCTCCGGCATCCAAGAGAGAAAAGGAGGGTTCCACATATTCCAGCAGCGCCTGGCCCTCTACCGTCAATTTTACGCCCTTGGACTGCCGATGAAACAGCTTGACCCCTAAGGTCTCCTCCATCTGCTTGATCGCATAGCTGACGGACGGCTGTGTGATGTACAGCTCCTGCGCCGCTTTGGTCAGGTTCCCCGCCTTCGCCGTATGATAAAAAATGCGGTACCATTCCAGATTGATCATGATATAAGTCCTCTCTATGTCATTATAAAGAAATTGAAATTTCATCTATTTCATTTCCCCTATTATAATCAGATTACATCAAGCATTCAATGTAGAGGGGATGTTGAAATATGGAACATACGATCGGTCAGCCGCACGGGCGGGAGTCTCGCTCTCCTTGGTCCCGCTGCAAGGGGAAGCAAGAGGTTCGCATCGTTCCGCCTCAATCGGCGATAACGGCGAATATTACCATCCCGGGAAGCAAGAGCCTGACCAACCGCGCACTTATTATTGCGGCGCTGGCGGAAGGAAGCTCCCGTCTTGAAGGGATTCTGAAAAGCGATGATTCGTACTGGTGCATCGAAAGCTTGCGTCAGCTTGGGGTTCACATCGAGGTTGAGGAAGAGACGGCCGTCATTCATGGCACGGGCGGAGACTGGCCGAACCGCGAAGGCGAGCTGTACTTCGGGGCGGCAGGTACCATCGCGCGCTTCTTGCCCGGTGCGCTGGCGGCAGGCCGCGGTACGTGGAAGCTGCAGGGCAATCCGCGGCTGAGCGAAAGACCGCTCGCCCCGCTGCTGGATGCGTTGTCCGCGCTCGGCGCCGATATCCGCTATGAAGCGGAGCAGGGAAGGCTGCCGCTAACCCTTCATGCGAACGGTCTTCGGGGGAGCGGCGTCAGCATAGCCGGCAATGTCTCGAGCCAGTTCATCAGCGGGCTGCTTCTGGCGGCGCCCTATGCCCGCGAGCCGTTGACCGTGCAAATCGAGGGCACCGTCGTACAGCGTGACTATGTCGAAATGACGCTCGATATGATGAGGGCCTTCGGCATCGAAGCAGAGCCGTCGGCGGACGGCCAATCCGTCCTCGTCCAGCCCGGCAAGTATCAAGCCCAGTCCCTGGCTCTGGAGCCGGATGTCTCTACGTGCTGCTACTTCTGGTCGTTAGCGGCACAGACGAACGGACGCGTCCGCATCGAGGGCATTTCCGACCGGACCCGCCAGCCGGATATAGAGATCCTGGACGTGCTTGAACGGATGGGCTGCACCGTTGTCCGCGGAGACGGGTTCATCGAAGTGGCCGGGACCCCCCGGCTTAAGGGAGGGTTCACGGCCAGCATGAAGCGGTGGTCCGACCAGACCTTGACGATCGCCGCGCTGGCTCCTTTCGCCGATGCCCCTATTACGCTCACAGACGCAGCTCATATCCGGCATCACGAATGCGACCGGATTGCCGCTATCTGCACCGAGCTCGGCAAGCTCGGCATCCGGGTGGAGGAGCACCCGGACGGCTTGACGGTGTACCCGGGCAAGCCGCAGCCTACCCTGCTTGATACGTACGACGATCATCGCGTCGCTATGGCTCTGTCGCTGATCGCCGTCAAAGCGGACGGCATCCGAATTGCCGATCCGGGCTGCGTATCCAAAACCTGCCCGGATTATTGGGACCGGCTGAGCGCTTTGGGTGTGGAGGTTACCCTCTCCTAAAGGGCCCTCGAAGCCTTGCAGCTCATCCTATGGGTTTATACAAAGGGAGACCGTGCTTTTAGCCGGTCCCCTTTTTTTGATATTATGCGGATCTCCAACAAGGCATCTGAATCAGCTTCGAGGATAAAGCCTCATTTTTATTTTATAAAAAACCTGTAATATATGTAACTTTATCCCATTTGCCTTCGTCCACATTATGGAAACCCATATAGAACAGGAGCTGTTAAGCAATGAAAAAACTAATCGCCGGTCTAACTGCCGGAATGCTGATCGGATCAGCAGCAACTGCTTTCGCGTCGTCGGAAGATATCGGAAAACAGGTCCAGGCGGTATTCGCCAAATTCGTGTTCAAGGTGAATGGCGCGGAAAAACCGCTGGAGACGACTCCTCTCGTATACGAAGGAACCGCCTATTTGCCGGTTAGAGAAGTGGCCAAGCTAACAGGCTATGAACTTGTCTATCAAGAAGAGACACGCACCATAGAACTCACGGCCCCTGTCAGCACGCCTGTCACTCCGCCTGCTCCTCCTGCGGCGAAGCCGGAGCCCGAGAAGAAAAGCACACCGGACACTGCACAAACGCACCCGGTCTATTTAAGCGATTTATTGAACACCTTCGCCAACAAAGGTATCAAAAACAGAGGAGGCGGCTCGGGGGATACGGCGAGCTTCGAAATCGATGGGAAGGTATACACGTTGAAGACGATGGGCAGCGATTCGAACGGCCTTATTCTGGACGTCACTCCTTTGCTTGAGGCAAAAATTATAACGCTGGCTGATATAAAAATCGTGAATTCCTCATCGGTGAAGAGCACCCAGGAGAACAAACAAGAGCCGGAGAAGAGCAGCAATAGCGAGACAAAAACAACGAATGGCGTCACTCGCGTGTATTTGTTCGACCTGCTGGATGTGCTTAGCAAGAAGGGAATTAAAAGCAGCAGCGGGGGATCGGGAAATAACGCCTATTTTGAAATTAATGGAAAAAACTATGTGATGAAAATCGTCGAAATCGACTCTAAAGGCCGCATTCTGGACGTTACGCCTTTGATCGATGCGAATATCATTTCCATTACCGATGTGCCGGTTGTCAAATAACCTTCGGCATCCCCTCGTTTAGCCTCATCACAAAGGAAAAAGGAGCTCTCTGCAGCTCCTGAGTCTGTCGAGAAACCTATAGAGCTTGAACTATTTCCAATATAGTCCAGTGGGATATGCCCCTCCGGCCGCTGTTGAAACCCGTGAAATGTCATTATATTTAGCGGTATTTTCACGGGCTTCAAAGGCGGACGTAAACTCCTCCAGGGCATACCCCACCTCCGCTATAGCATATTTCGCGCAAAACAGGGTTTATCGACAGCCTGAGGAGCCCTCTGCAGCTCCTTTTTCCGGTCAATTTTGCGATTCCTTTACAACGGCAATATCCAGCGGATAATCCGGCAGAACCAGCTCCCTCGAAGTCCCATCGGACAAGTCTACCACCGTAAGCCCGTCCCAGCCGGTGCCGGTAAGGGTAACTCCTCCCGTCAAATAAGCCAGACGTCCGTCCGGACTGCTCGCCACCATCTGGTGGGGACGGTCCAAAGGAAGGATCCGTTCCTCCATCGTCCCTATGTCCAGCAAGGTCAAGTTCGGCTTTCCGGTCGCGCTTCCGGCGGCCCCGTTCCCCACAATAAGCATCTTCTTGCCGTCCGGCGTCAGGCTTACTCCCTCCTGATGCGTATTCCCGGTCAAAGGCTTCGTCTCCGACGTTCCCGCAGCTGGGTCCAGAACGACGAGGCCTCTTCCTTGGTAAGGAAGCAGCAGCCGTCCATCCTCCCTTACGATAGCGTAGTGCGGCTTTTCGAAGCCCCCTCCTCCCGTGCCGAAAGGCGCTGCTTTCACCTGCCGCGCCGTAAGTTTTTGCGGATTCACTATCGTAACGGTGTAGGAATCATGGTCGATGCTGTACACTTCACTTCCGTCATGGCTCACAGCCACATCGAACGGTCTGATCCCTACCGGAACGCTTCCGGTCATCGCAAGCTTCTCCGTATCCATGATTTCCAGCCGGCTGGGCTGGCCCGGCAAGTAGACACCGACATACACATAACGGCCATCCGAAGATACGGCGATGCCCATTCCGCCGGGACGATATTCCCCGAATTTTATTTCCTTAATATGGGACTCATATGGAACCAAAGCCAAGCGTTTGTGCAGCTTGGTATCCATAACCGCAACCCCCTCCGCCGTCGACACATAAGCACGACGGCGCGTCTCATCCAAGGCGATCCCGAATGGAAACGCACCGGCCGTGACCTTGTCTGTTATTCCTTTCTCCCCATCCGTAAAGGAGATGTAGTCGCTTTTGGAATGCGTGATCATCAGGGTGTACCGCAGCTCGGGCTCCACCTTCTCCGGCGCCTTTACTGCAGGATCCGCAGGCATCGGGGATGGTTCCGCTGCGGGAGCGGACGTCCCTTCCATTCCCCGCTGCGGGGAACATCCCATGATCGCAAGCATGACCCCGATAACCGCAATGACGGTCATGATTCTTTTTTTCATCCGATGATTAAGCACAAGCTTCACCTCTTCTTTTTTCATCCTGCACAACCTATTCTCTGTTGGCCGCCATAGGAAAAAAGAGCGGCCCATTCCCGACAGGCCGCTCCGTATTTTCACCTATTTAATTAACCTATGGTTATTTATTTCGTGCTCAGGCTCACTCCCGCAGCGGTTGCCCAGTCTCCTGCAGGGGCTACTGTGTAAGTCGTTCCAGCGGCCAGCTTCGCTCCGTTTTGCAAATCAAACGTGCCTGTCGCCCCTTTGCGGCTGGTCAGCTTGTATTGAGCCGTAATTGGCGTTCCTCCGCCTGCCGGAGTCAGCGTCACGCTGCGCAGTGCAAACAGCTCATCCTTAGGATCCTGTGTCAATGTCACCTCAATGGAGGTCTCATTCACCTGTGCCGCCGATTGGATGGTCAGCGGAGCGACTTCCTTGGCCGTGAACGTGCCGCTGGCAATAGTAGCCCAATCGGAGGTCACCGTATATTTTACGCCCGCCTGGAGCTTCTGACCGTTCGGCAGACGGAACTTAGGCGCCTGTCTGCCGTCCGTAGCCTGGGTGAACGGCACATAGTTCGCAACGATCGTCTCTCCGCCCTCCGGAGTGATGTATACCTGCTTATCTCTCATGGAAGAAAGAATTTTGTACTGTTTGCCGTTGTACATGTTGTTCTCGTCCACAATGAACGCGCCTTTGCGGCTGGAGCTGTAAGAAGCGACCACGTAACCGTAGTCGGCTACCCCATCCTCCAGGCTGGATTCTACCTCGAAGGTATCCGCTGTCACTTGCTGTGCGGAACGAAGCGGAAGCTTTTCCGTATTCGCGTTAAACGTCATCGAAGTGCTGCCCTTGTAGCTCATCGTGTAGGTCGTGCCTTCTTTTTGCGGTGTCACGGGAACGATGTAGGTCTGGGTAGCTCCGGACTTCAATTGAGGGATGTTCAGTATCTTCAAGCCGTTGTCGAACGTAATGTTCGCTTTGGCTTTATCCACATCCGTGTTCTCTTTGGGAAGCGGCGCAGAGAACGTAACCTGCAGCGTGATAGCATTCAGCGGTGTAATGCTTGTAATTTGAATCGGAGCGATTTGCTGCGCTGCATAAACAAGCAGGGCGGCTTCTCCGCGGGTTGCGAACTTGCCGCTCGCGAATGCGCTGCCGAACTGGCCCTTCACTTGCTCGGCGTCGACCTTCAATACCGCTGCCGTGATCTCAACTAATTGCTCATGAGTGACAGGCTTGTTAGGCTGAAATTTGCCGTCCTCGCTTTTCATGGCACCGATGCTGACAAGGGCTGCGGCATAGGATTGGTACCAATCGCTGGAGGCTACATCGGACAAGTCAGGCTTGCCGGTCGTATTCAATTCTACGTGAAGCGCAAGGGCCACCATCTTGGCAAGCTCGGCGCGCGTTACATTTTGATTCGGTTTGAACTCCTGGTCTCCATAGCCGGAGATGACATCCTGCTTCGCCAATTCTTCTACAGCCGTTTTGTAGGCTGCTGCAGCTCCATTATCGGTAAATTGGACTGCGGCGGAGACTGCAGGTACGATGGCGGACAAGCCGACAGCCGTTGTAATGACCCATGCTGCGAATTTTTTGCGGTTTATCATCAACTATCTCTCCTTTGGATTTCATTATTTTGCTTGCTGAAAGACTCTAGAGATAGATTACTCCGCAGACCGTTACAATCGAATAAAAAAAACGGGCAAAACATTAAAAAAACATAACAGGCCCAAAGGAGAGAACTCATCCGATGCTTTTAGAAATGAAAAAAAGCTCCTTCTGCAGGAGCTTCATAAATATGGACTATTGCCGTAAGGACTCTCAGCCTGCCGGGCTGTTTTAATACGTCTTCTTCTGCATTTGATCCAGGCTCTTGAACTCATACCCCTGCTCCTTGGCGGCAGCAATAATACGGCCAAGCGCCTCTGCGTTGTCGCTGGAGACGGAATGCAGAAGGATGACGGCGCCCGGATGCAGCTGGCTCATGACGTTATCGTAAGCGTACTTCCAGCCTTTTTGCGTCTTAGGGTCCCAATCGCGGTAGGCAACGGACCAGAATACGCTCGTGTAGCCGAGGCTCTTGCTCTCCGCAAGAATCCGGTTGTTGAATATGCCGCGCGGCGGACGCAGGTAATGCATTTCCTTCTGGCTGGTCAGCTTGCCGACCTCCGCCTGCACCTTCTCGAGCTCTTCTTTCAAGCGCTCGTTGGATATTTGGCTCATATCGGGATGACTCCACGAATGATTGCCAATCAAATGTCCTTCCTCCACCATCCGCTTCACCAGCTCCGGCTGATCCTTGACAAAATGCCCTGTCACAAAAAAGATGGCCGGAACCTTATGCTCCTTCAGAACGTCCAGGATTCGCCCCGTATAGCCGTTCTCGTAGCCGTTATCGAACGTCAAGTACAGCTCTTTTTGGGTCACATCCCCCAGGAAGATCGCTTCATTCTTCTGGATAATATCCTTGAAGCCCTCCTCGTTAATGGACGCCAGCTGCTGATTTCTGCTTTTCTTGAAACCGAAATGGTAAGGGTCTCCCCCATAGATAGCATCGGCAGCGTGTACGGCGAACGGAGCCATCACAGCACACAGCAGCAGCGAAACGGTCAGCATGGCCAATCGTTTCACAAGCATGTCACCCCTTCATCCTAGAATGTAAGATCAGGGATAATATGCCCTAACAGGGCGCGGTTATGTACCAGGGGAAACGGAATATCTTTTTTGCAGCTCCTTGGTCGATATGGCCAAAATTTTGGGTGTCAGAAGCTCCTTCTTGATCTCCAGCCGCTTCTTGCCCTGAGGATGGACGACCACCAGCAGCGTGCGCAAATAAAGCTTAGTCAGTACGAAAAAAATTCCGCGGGGCAAATCGGTTACCGTAAAGCCTAATTGCTTAGGTCCCCGGTTGATCATCGTGATGCCGTATATTCCTTTGACATCCTTCGTCGTCTCATCATTCATGAATCGCTCGGTCATCTTGGGCATAATCTGCTGCACCGCGCGTACCAGCTGGACGGCCAGCTGCATCATCGAACGGGTGTCCATGGCGATGCGGAACATCATTTCATTATTGAAATGAAGCTCAATCACCCGATCCCCTTTGCGGATCTCCTCTCCGTCCGGAAGCGCGATACGTTTGCCGTGATAGGTGCACACCCGGTAATAGAGCAGCCGGTTGTCCGGATCGACAGGCTCCAGCTCAAACCAGGAATGGTAGAGCCCTTCCCATTTCAGCCACAGCGATAACGGGAGCCGCTTGTACCAGCTAAGGCTATCCATTTGCTCGTTAGACCAGCCAATCTCATCTACGGTATGGAACGTAACCTGCTTCCGCTGCATTTCCTCAATAAAGGCATGCAGGGCTTGCAGCATATATTCCGGCGCGTCCGAATTCGCTCCTATCGTCTGGCCGCTGTCATGAAGCACGATCACTGCGCCATCCTTGAAGCGCGACAGAAGCCGGTGCTTGATCTTCACGGTGCCTCCGCGGCTCCGCCAATCCCCTACAATCATAGACCACAGCACCAGGCGAAAATCTTTTAACAGCATGAAATCGAACAGATTGATAATTCCCCAGGGCGGCCGGTAATAGACCGGTTTTTCGCCGGTAATGCTCTCAATGGCCTCGACGGCATGGTTCAGCTGCCTGCGCACTCTTCTTGGCGTCATGAAGGCATTGGTCCAATGGGAATAGTTATGGATCCCGACCAGATGGCCTTCCTCCTTCATTCGCATGATCAGCCCCGGGTACTGGACTGCCTTCGAACCGAGAACGAAGAACGTCGCCCGAATCTGATACCGCTTTAACAAATCCAGCAGCCGGGGGGTATAATCCGGGTCCGGGCCATCGTCGAAGGTGAGGAATACCGTTCGGTCCGCGTTTCCTTTCCGGTAGGCCCCCCAGCCGAACAACCGAACCAGGAGCGTCGGAATAATCGTGTACAAAGCCAGCACAAGGACAACCATCCAGACGAAGTAACCCATTTGAACTCACCCTCCTACTTCTTAAGTGCAGCCATCTTTCCCGCTCCCTCCGGAGGAGCCACGAAATAGTAAACCGCAATGAAGCCTAACAGCACGGCGCTGGTCATGATGGTGAAGCTTTCGCTGAAGGTGTCGGCAATCCAGCCTCCAAGCACCGGCCCGATAATGACCCCGATCCCTTCCACGCTGGAGAAGAGTCCCCATCCCATGCCCTGATTGTTTTTGGGAACATATTGGGCGAGAAGCGCATTCCAGGCCGGGAGTACCGCCGCATAGGATATGCCTAATAAAGCCGCAAGCAGCAGCGAGAGCCACAAATATTTGGCAAAGGTGAGCAAAAATAAGATGACCGCAAAGGCGGTGAAGCCTGCTATGAGAAACCACTTTTTCCCGAACCGGTCCGACAGCTTGCCCATAGGAATCAGAGCCATAACCGTGAACGCGCCTCCGGCAATGAGCAAATAAGAATATTGGGAATAATTGAAGCCAAGAACCTTGGACGCAAAGCCGGGCAATACAGGGACTAACATCCCTGCTGCCGTTGTTTGTAGAGTCATGCCGGGGAGTAAGGACTTCATCGTGCGAAGCCGCTCCCATAGCATGGAGATTTGATCGCGAAGAGGAATTTGCTCAGGAGTCGATGCTTTTTTGTTCGAAATAAAAAAGGACAAGAGCAGGCTGATTCCCCATAATATCATCATGCACCAATAGGAAATGGAGTAGCTGATGTCCATAATGAAGTTGAGTACGACAGGACCCGCCCCTAGCCCGGCAAGCCAGCAGGTGTACAGCAGTCCCATATGCTCCGCGCGATGCTCAGGTCTAACCTTGCTCAGGCAGACAAGCCAGATCGGCGACATGCCGATACCGAACAAAGCGGAGGCCCCGATAAGGAGCCACAAGGACTTTACACTATACAGCAGCCACAGCCCGCCCAAGGAAACAACGAGTCCGGCCGGCACGATCAATCGGAGCGGAAACCGGTCCAGCAAATACCCGGCATAGCATTTGATGAATGTATCGGTGACATAATGGACCGAGACGGCCCAGCCCACCGTCGTAACGGTAAAGCCCAGCGCATGTACCGCGTACGTCGGCAGGAAGGAGACGAGAAAGGCCCCCCGGACGAACTCAACAAGAAATAAAATAATTCCGTACAATAGCATATGCGCGGCAAAGGATCGTTTAGAAGAGGCTGTCATCGGTGTTCCACCTTCTTCCCTATAACCTATAAGTTAGTTATCCCCTGTTCCATGCGAAATATTTATGAGCCTACAATCACCTTATGGTCTATCGTGCTGAGCACATCGTCAGCGATAAAGTCTGCCGCGCATTTGGGATGCAGCAGCTTCATGCGACGCTTGATATCGACAGATCGGTATTCCTCTGACAAAAATTGTCTTACCTGCTCCGTCAGCTCTTCCAGATTGCCTGAGATGGACGCCACCTTCTTGCTCTCCAGGAAAACGGCATTTTCCTTTTCTTGACCGGCAAAAGGCTTGAATATAAAAATAGGAATTTGCAGAGCCAGCGATTCCGACAGCGTAAGACCGCCCGCTTTGGACACAATACAGGAAGAAATGGCCATTAACTGATGTATATTATCCAAAAATCCAAAAATGTGTACATCATCACGGCCCGCATACTGCATAAGCAGCTTTTGCTCCAGCTTATGATTTCTGCCGCAAACGACCGCTACCTGGCACTCCTCGATAGAGAGAATGGAGCGGATCATCTCCTCCACGTTGCCGAGCACCCCGTAGGAGCCTGCCAGAATAAGGATCGTAGGCTTCCCCGGGTCCAGCCTCGATTCGAAAGGATTCGGACTGGATCGGTCATACTGGATAAAGTCTCTCCGGATCGGAATGCCGCTTACCTCCACCTGACGTTCGGCAAGCCCCAGCGAGATCATCTGCTTCTTCAGCTCTTCCGCGGCAACATAATATTTGTCCATCTCCGGATGAATCCAGCGGGAATGGAGGGCGAAATCGGTAATGACCGTAAAGCATGGAATGCCCATGCTTCGGCACAACTCCGGTGTCGCACCGAAAGGAAACGTATTGATGACCGCATCCGGGCGCTCTTCCTCGATAATTTCCTTCAGTTTTTTTCTGCCTATAATATTGAAATACCGGTTCCATGCCAGGTCCGGCTTGGTTTCCCGGGTCATATAATAGCTCCAGCCGTAATAATCAAGACCGAATTTGGAGGTCTGGGTGCTTTTTAAATATAAGGTGGTTGTAATTGTATTCAAAAGCGGGTGCGCTTCTTTCATGAGATCGACAATAAGAATCTGGTCCGTACCTCGGGCAAGAAAGGACTGCTTCAGTGCCCGGGCAGCCTGTATATGTCCGTCACCGTAACTCGCTGTAAGGATCAGGATCCGTGGTCTGTGATTCATGGTAGCCTCCTCCCTGGAACCAATCGCACTACCGTTTTTCCTACTTCCATCATAGTTATTTCCCATATAAAAATAAACCACTCTGCCAACAACTATTCATCTCTGTATCCCCCAGTTATATCTACGTGGATCAAGGGCTCCGCATGCTCCCGGGCAGCCCGAAAGCATAAATTCCCTCCCCATAAACGCAGCCCAGCTTCACCCATTCCGTTGAGCCGCTCACGCAATTGAACTTAACACCAAGCTCCAACAGGAAGCAGCGAGCTCCCCCCGAAAAATACACGGTGTATTATTTTCTATACAATAAAAAAAGCTTGCTGTCCATAGACCCTGAAACCGGATGTATGATGACAGCAAACTTATTGTATCACGCTTTGGGCGGGCATTCACCCGATTTGCATATTAGACGGCGGGAAAGGAGGCTTCCCCTTCAAAAACCGGTGGATTCGGGAAGACTCAAGTCCCGGAGCGCAGCAGGTACTGCACGGTCTGATCGACCAGGCCTTCGTGCGCCGAGGCGTTGTACAGCAGCGGATCGTCATGCCGGATGAAGAAGCAGCGCTTGCTTCTGCGGGTCTGCTTGAGCTCCTTCCAATGCTCAGCCAAGTGGTCGCAAAAGGCCTCCGGCTTGGCGGCGCCTACCAGGAAAAGGACATTATCGCAATCCAGCGCGGCCACATCGCTTAGCGAAGTGACATCCATCGCGCCTATATGGTGCGCAGGATCAGGAGGGGTCACCTGAAGGTCATCATAAAATAAATCCTTCATTTTCTTCATTTGCATGCCGAATACGCGAAAGCGCCTTTCATTGGAGGCGTGAACCAGCAAAACCGGTTCTTGCCCGAGATGCTGGCGTATGTGAAACCGCGCATTTTCCACCTTCATATCGAAATACGATAACCATCGCTCGGCGATGCTGGACAGATCGAACAGCTGGCTTATGTCCATCAGCCGTTCCTTCCACGGGTATTTCTTCCATTCGATCTTAACTACCGGTGCTATCTCGCCCAGCGCCCGAAAGATCTCTTCTGTTACCGGCGGGGTCAAAATAAGCTCCGGCTCACTCGAAGCAACGGACTTCAAAGCCTGCGCCGGTTCATCCATCCAGCCTCTTTCCAGGCATAGATGCGGCGTGATCCCGAGGACGGCCAAATCGCCGCGGAGGACCGGAGAAAGACAGGCGATTTTCTTCTTGGTGCGGGCCGCATAATCCGTCGGGGTCATCCCCATGTGCTTTTTAAACAAGCGGCTGAAGTAATATTCATCCGGATAGCCCACCGAATGGGCGACCTCGATCACCGGCGACATAGTGTTCGCCAACAGGGACAGCGAAGCGTCCAGCCGGATCTTCGTAATGAATTTGTGGGGACTGAGTCCGGTTTGCCGGCGGAACGCTTGATAGAACCGGCTCGGGCTGGCCCCGGATAACCGGGCGATATCCTCCATGTCCATCGCGTCCTGATAGCTCCGGAGCATATATTGCCGTGTCTGCTCCACGTAATCGACCAAATCCTGCTCCATTTCGCGCGGCTTCTGAACATACATCATGAGCGCCGCCACCATGGCATACAGATGGGACTGCAGCTGGTAGTACAACGCCGGCTCCATGCTTCCGCCATCGCTGAGAAAATCCTGGATCCAGCTGCGAATTTGCGGCATCCGGAAGCAGTAGAGCTGGACATCGTCCAGCAGCTGCCTGGGAGTGCACTGGAAACGGATAATCAAGAGGTGCGCAGGGGCCGTATTCCTGTTCTCCAACGCACAGCGGGAATGGGGGGGAAGCATAAAGAGCTCTCCGCACAAGGCGGTGCCTGTTCGCTGCTGTTCGTTCACCTGCAGATGGATTTTAACTTTTTCTTGCAGCACAAAACCAAAGGCATGCTCCTCCAAGGTGAATAGTTCCTTGTGCCGCTGAGAAGGAAGCTTAAATTCCTCCGCAGCGATATAGTCCAGACGAAGATGACGCATGGACTCGTGCCTTTGCAGCATGATAATCACGTCCTAGAATGTTATGCAATCTTTCCTTTCATATTAGATGAAAATGATTCTCATTGTCAAATGAATGAGTCCAGATATGGCCGCGAAGCCTTAGTCAGGATGCTTTTTCGACCTGGACGGTATTCCTTTTATTCCCATGCAACCTTTCTCAACCTCCTCCCGTCTATGGAGATGTCGACACGTTTTACCTTATGACGGATTGATCATTCCAGACCATACAAGCAGCTTTAGAAGCGGCACAAAGAAAGAAGTACAACTAGAGAGAAAAACAGATATGAAAAAGGTTATGATTTACAGCTTCCGCTGCGCCGAGTGTGTCCCTGTCGGGGACCTCCGCGTTTGCGGCGGCAGAAGGGTGTGAATGATTCTCCCACTCCTGTCAACGCTGAACAACGAGACACCTTTGTCCCCCCACGTTCTTCAGCGGCATTTTAGGGCAAGACGAGCATCGACGAGATCGGCGACATTACCAAGCGCATAATGGACGGCAAGGGGCTGCAGCAGAAGCAACATTCTGCGGCAGCCTCTTCTTCATGGAGAGCAATAGGGCGGATCGGCAAGCCGATAGCCGTCTCAGCTCGGCTCTCCTCCGCATACCGTATTAAGAAGACTGGATTAGGGGGATGAACCATGCTCCGGACACATGTCAAAACATACCGGCAGCGAATTGGAAAAAACCATTACATCATTATTAATATTTTCCAATCGGCTGAGGCAAAGGCAGAGTCTGGCAACGTGCTTGCCAGCAATGCCGTGAACGTGCAAATATGCAAGAGCCGCAAAAAAGGCGTTAAAATCCTCCCGGGTAATTTGCGCAGAGCCCTAAAATCTAACCTATTTATAATGAAAAGGACCGTTCCTTTCGGCAATACCGAAAAGGAGCGGTCTTCGTTGTTTCGCAGCAGGTCTCACACCGGCTGCCGGAGCATGCTCTGCGTGAAAGCGATCCATTCCCGGGCCGCGAATGACAGGTAGCTGTCCTTACGCCATATCATGGCCAAATGCCAAGGAATCGCCGGCTTTGTCAATGGAATCGTCCGCAGGCGTCTTGTGTCCAGCTCCCGGCAAATGGCCTCCGGCAATAAAGCAATTCCCAGATTAGCGGCCGCCATCTCGGTAATAAAATCCCATTGGGAGCTTTTATAAACGACATTAGGAAAGAAGCCCAGCCTTTCACACTCGGCTATGATCCGGTCGTGCAGGGCAAAATCCTCATGGAACAGGAGGAACGATTCATCCTTCAGGTCCATTAACGAAGCCTCTTCCTTCTCAGCCAATGGGTGAGATGAATGAACGACCAGCATAAGCCGCTGCTTTACAAAGGAATAGAAGTTGAACAGCTCCTCGTTGGTGGGCAGCAAGATGACTCCGATATCGAGCTCCCCTGCTCCGACCTCCGCCTCTACCTTCTTAGAACCGTACTCGAACAGCTGCAGCGTAATGCCCGGATACTGCTCGCGAAACTTGCCGATCACCTGCGGGAAAAAGTTAGACCCTACCATCGGAGGAAGCCCGATGCGTATTCTTCCCCGTTGTACCTTCATCAGCTCGTCCAAATGCGAGGTCATCTCCTCGAAGGACTTGACCATATGCTGTGCCTGAGTCAGCAGCACGGCCCCCGCATCCGTCAGCTCGATACGCCTGCCGATCCGGTCGAAAAGAACAACACCGAGCTCCTCCTCCAGATTTTTGATCATTTTGCTGATAGTGGGCTGGGTAATATAAAGCGACTGAGCGGCCTTCGTAAAGCTCTTCCAATGGGCGACCTCGAGAAAATACTGCAGGTGCCGCATGTCCAATAGGCTCCCCTCCATCCATAGACAAATGGAATGAAAAACATTCTGTATATGTATTTTACCTATGAAAGAAGCTGCTGTACACTTTTCAAAGGAAAGGGGCTGTCAGCCATGAAAACCATGCTTCAAATTATCGTTCAAGTGCTTCTATTGATTGTCATCTCGTTTATTATGAACAAGCTCGTCGCGTGGCTACATATCCCTGTTCCGGGCAGCATTCTCGGCATGATTGTCGTGTTCCTGCTGCTGCAGACCAAGGTGCTGCGCCGTGAATGGCTGGAGGCAGGCGCAAGCTGGCTGATTGCCGAGCTTCTGCTGTTCTTTATTTCCCCGGCCGTCGGCATTGTTGCCTATCCCCAATTACTGGTGAGCGACGGATTCCAGATCGTGCTGGTCGTTGCGTTAGGCACCATCGTCGTTATGGTGTCCAGCGGACTCGTCGCCCAGCATATCGCCAAACGTAAGGAGCGTGCGCAATCATGATCGGAGCCGTCAGCTTGATCGGCACCGTCTTGCTATATATTGTAGCCAAGCGGCTGTACAGGTATAAACCCATGTTCATCTTTTCGCCCATCATCATTACGCCATTGGCGCTAATCATCCTGTTAGTATCGACGGGAACCTCCTTCGAATCCTACAATACCGGGGCCCACTGGCTGTCGGATATGCTTCAGCCGGCAACGATCGCCTTTGCGATCCCGTTGTCCAAGCATTTTCCGTTAATAAAAAAACACGCGACCGAAATCCTGGTCAGCGTGCTGGCCGGCTCTTGCGCAGCCGTAGCCTCGTCCATTTGGCTTGCTGAGGGGCTGCGGCTTAACGATCAGCTCGTCTTCAGCCTGCTCCCGCATTCCGTAACGACCCCGATTGCCATGAATGTCTCGCAAACGATCGGCGGCATTCCAACGATTACGGCAGTTGCCGTGATGATGACAGGAATATTCGGATCCGTGGTCGGACCTTATATTATACGCATGTGCCGCATCCGTAACGACATTGCCCGCGGCGTGCTTCTCGGTACCAGCTCACATGGCGCCGGTACGTCGAAGGCCTTTGAATTCAGCAGCGTCTCCGGAACGGTATCCAGCATTTCCATGATTTTGGCCGCCGTCATCACGTTGTTCGTCACGCCCTGGATTATGGCAGCGGTGCTGTAATAATAGTTCCGATATTAAGAAACCATTTCCTTGATTGCTAAGACGAACCGCTTCCATGTGAATTATGATGGCCTTGTAATCCTCGATTGCGGGCCCCTATTTCGCAGGATGTCAGACAGATGGCCTCGAGCCGTTCTTCCTGAAAAAAGAACAGCCGGTATGTTTCGAGCACCGGTACGTTCTACACCTTCAAATGTAGGCGTTTACATCGTAGCAGATCAGCGGCATTTTATCGTGAGGAAGCTCTGCTCTCCGAGCAGCAGATCGTCTTTTCTGTTTTAGACATCCTCCTCCCGGCTCACTTCTTGCATGCGATGCAGCGTCCTATATTTGTTCGGAGGCATTTGAACGGCGTCCTTAAACATGCGATAAAACGTGGAAACGGTTTCAAATCCAAGTTCAAAGCAGATGGAGGCGATGTCCTTGTCTGTCTCGGCAAGCATTTGCTTCGCCAATCCGATTCGGATGTCAGCCAAATACTGCATCGGCGTCATGTTGTACTGCTCTTTAAAAATATTGTTGATGTACCGCAGGCTGATCCCCTGCTTGGCGGCAATATCCGCAGCGCTGACGATTTCAAAGTAATGGGTGTCGATATAATGCCGGATCTTCTCGGCCCTTAAGCTATTCGCATCCGAAACCTGCAGCAAGTGCTGGGAACGGGCGAGCAGGATCATCAGCTCCGATAAGATGATCTTCATCGCAAGCAGCCCAAGTCTGCTCCCGCTTGATTGCTCGAACAGCAGCTTGCGCAGCAAGAGCCTTAATTCGCTTCCGGTAAAAGGATTCGGCTTACATAGCTGGGATTGGTTGAAGAAAGCATGCAGCAGCTCTTCCCGTACCACGGCATCAAAGATCGCCTCGTCAAAAGCCAGCACGAGCACCGTCAGCTTCGAATCGGAAACGATGGAATGCTCCGAGTTCGGAACGATTACCGCCACGCGGTCTTGGCCGTAGGACTCCACCCTTTGGTTCAACATAATTTTGCCCTCACCTTCCAACGCGTACAAAATCTGATGAACTTGATGATGGTGCGGCTTCATCACCTCACCGTCTACATGCTGAAACTCATACATCAGGATTCCCTCAGCCGGTAACTCAATTTTTTGCAAGCTCATATGGAATAGGCTCCCAGAATTGAAATGCACTGCTTGTTTTTATTATATGCTCTCCGTTAAATCGTTCACAAGTGCCAAGAAGATGCGAGTCAAGAAAGGGGTATTTCAAGATGTCGAAACTGCCCGTTGATGTCATCGTTGTCGGTTCCGGGGCCACCGGCGGTCTGGTCGCCAAGGAGCTAACCGATCATGGCTTCTCCGTAACCGTCATCGAAGCCGGCAAACGGTATAACCCGAACGCGGATTTCGCCAACGCCGAGGCCAACCACGCCAAAATCCAATGGACGGAGCCGCGCGTCTATGCGGGCAAGCATCAGGTCGCTCCCAAAACCGGCATCGGTGTAGGAGGAGGAACGTTAACCTGGCTGGGGGTCATGCCCCGGTTCCATCCGGAGGACTTCCGCACCTACAGTCTGGAAGGCGTAGGGGCCGATTGGCCCTTAAGCTATGAGGACCTTGCGCCTTACTACGCCAAGGTGGAAAGAGACTTCGGCGTCGCCGGAGACTGCGGGCCGTTCGCGCCCGAGCCGTATTCCCTCCCCATGCCGGCCCATCGCTTCAGCTGGCATGCCCAGGTGCTCGCGCGCGGGGCGCATAAGTCCGGGGCGCATCCGTTCGCCCCGCCCATCGCCATCAACTCCGTCGAGTACGACGGGCGGCCGGCCTGTACGTACTGCGGCTGGTGTGCCGCGGGCTGTCCGACGGACGCGAAGGCGACCAGCCAGGGCACGTACCTGGCCAAGGCGGAGGCCGCCGGCGTGAAGGTCATCAGCGAGGCGTTCGTGCATCGTGTTCTATACGACGAAGCCGCCGGCCGCGTCACCGGCGTCCTCTACCTGGACGCCGAAGGGCGGGAGCACGAGCTGAGCGCGCAGCTCGTCATTCTTGCGGCTCATGCGGTGGAAACGCCCCGCCTGCTGCTCGTGTCGGCGTGTCCCGCCTTCCCGGACGGACTCGCCAACTCCAGCGGAGCCGTCGGCAAATACTTGCTCAGCCATCCGACATGGCAGGTGTTCGGAACGTTCGACGAGCCCGTCAACGCTTATAAGGGCATACAGATGGGGCAGGTCATGGTGCAGGATTATTACAAGCCGGATTCCCGCAACCATTATGCGCGCGGCTATGTTCTCCTGTCCTACATGATGACCCCGGTCACCTACGCCACATTGAGCGGCGATTTCGTAGGCCCGGAATTCAAGCAATTCCTGAAGGATTATCCGTACACCGCCGCCTGGTGGGCTCATGCCGAGGGACTTCCGAGCGAGCATAACACGGTGACGCTCGATCCCGAGGTCAAGGACCATCGCGGACTTCCTGCGGCCAGAGTTTCGATCGAATGGCTTGATAACGACATTCGATTGGCGGGTGCCGCCCGGGATAAAGCCGCGGAGCTGATGGAAGCATCCGGCGCCCGCAAGGTGCGGGTCGGCCTGAATTATGGGGCTCACGCCATGGGAACCTGCCGCATGGGAGACGATCCCGATTCCTCCGTCGTCAATGAGTTCGGCCAGACGCACGACATTCCCAATCTGTTTATCTGCGATACGAGCGTATTCGTCACCGGCAGCGGTCTTAATCCGACGCTGACCGCGATGGCCATCGCCAGCCGGGCCGTGGACTATATCGCCGACCAGGCACGGCAGGGACAACTGTAACGAAGGAGCTGATACCTATGAGAAGGAGTGCTGCCGAACAGGCGGAATGGCTTGCGGTGCTCGCCAACGGTGTGATTCCCGCCGATGAGACCGACCAAGGAGCCGCCGAGGCGAATGCGGGTCCGGTCCTCGCCGAAAGAATCGAGCGCGGCATTCACGCCAGGCTGTATGAGCTTGGCATCGAAGCCGCCGTGACGGCGGCGAAGGAGCAGTTCGGGCAGCCGCCGGCCCGGCTTGGGCCCGAGCAGGTACACGCCGTGCTGATGGCCTTGAAAGCCTCGGTGCCCGGGTTTTACAAGCAGCTCCGAACCGATGTCACCGGGCTGTATCTTAACACGCCGGGCGTCTCCGAACGAATCGGATTTCCCGGTGCATCGGCGCATACGGGGGGCTACCCCGATTTCGATCAACCGCAAGAGCGCAGCAAATAAGGAACCGATCCCAGGCCCAGGAGGGAAGTGCGTCCATGAAGAAAAAACGGTCAATCCGATGGACAACGTTATTCGTCATTCTTTTGTTGGTTGGTGCAAGCCTGACAGGCTGCGCAGGCGGGAAAGATCCGGCGGGCGCCGGGGATAAAGAGGCCGGCGGCAAGACCAAGAAAGCCTATAAAATTGCTTTGAGCAATGCATTCGCCGGAAACTCCTGGCGCTCGGAAATGCTGAAAATTTTTGAAGCCTATGCCCAGCAGAAGAAGAACGCAGGCGAGATCAGCGAGTTTTATTCCTCAAGCGCAGGCAACGATCCGCAAGCCCAGATCAATGAAATCCGCAATATGATGTCCAAGGGCTACGACGCCATCCTCGTCGACGCTTCCTCTCCAACGGCACTGGTGCCCGTACTCCATGAGGCCGTACAGCGGGGTATTGTCGTCGTCGCCTTCGACAATACCGTGGAATCCGACAAGGTATATAATGTCAACACCGACCAGGTGCAGTTCGGCCGGGTTCAGGCGCAGTGGCTGATGGATCAGATCGGCGGCAAAGGCAACATTCTCCTGATCAAAGGCATCGACGGGATTTCGATCAACAGCGACCGGGACCAGGGCCATCGGGAGGTCCTCAAAAAATACCCCGACGTCAAAATTCTTCAGGAAGGCTTCGGAAATTACGATGATGCAACGACCTCTGTCGTGATTAACAACATGCTGGCGGCCCACAAGTCCAAAGGCATTCAGGGGATCCTCACGCAAGGGGGCGGCGAGAATGCCATCGTAGAGGCGCTGAAGCAGAACAAGCTCGATCCGGCTGCCATTCCTATGACCGGGAGATGCTGAACGGCCTGTTCCGCCATATGAAGGAAAGCAAGGTCAAGGCGATTGCCGCAGGCCAGCCCCCTTACCTTAGCGCCGCTGCTCTCGATATTGCGCTGAAGGTGCTCAAGGGTGAGAAGACCGATAAAAAGACCATCATCCCGCTGCCTTACGATGACTACAAAAATGTAGACAAATGGTATGCGCCGGGTCAGCCGGACAATTTCTACGTCGACTGGACGGACCCATCCAACAGCTACGGATTGAAAATCGAGCAAATCTTGCAAAAGTAAGCTTCCATTAAGGGAAAGGGCCGGCCGCAAAACGATGATATCGGTCGGTCCCCTCACCCACACCAAAGCGAGGTGCCAAGGATGCCTACCGAGAATCATCCGTTGACCCCGGCAAACCAACCCGTGTCACCGGAGGAAGTCCTGCTTGAAGTATCGCAGGTGAGCAAAAGCTACGGCGGCGTGCAGGCTTTGATCGATTGCGATTTTTCCTGCCGCAGAGGCGAAGTGCACGCACTGCTCGGCGAGAACGGCGCCGGCAAGAGCACGCTGGTCAAACTATTGTGCGGCGTTGTTTCCCCCGATACAGGCTCTATCCGATTCAAAGGCGAGGAAATGCGGTTTCGCTCCCCCATCGATGCCGCCCGCCAGGGGATTGTCGCGGTGTTTCAGGAGCTTTCCCTCGTTCCCGATCTTACCGTGTCGGAGAACGTGTATTTGGGACATGAGCCGAAGACTCGATGGGGGCTGATCGATTTTGCCCGGATGAATGTCATGGCCGGAGAGCTGTTCCGGGATCTGGGCCTGACCCTTCAACCCGAAGCGCTTGTCAGCGATCTGACGCTCGCGGAACGGCAGCTGGTCGAGATCGCCAAGGCGTTATCCCGCGACCCGGAGGTCATTCTGCTGGACGAAGCCACCTCGGCGCTGGGCCAGCAGGAGGTCGACCTGCTGTTCTCCCTGATCCGGAGACTCACCGATCGGGGCAAAACGGCTATCTTCATCTCCCATCGCATGGATGAGCTGGAACGGATCGCCCATCGCGCCACCGTGTTCCGGGACGCCCGCTATGTGACTACCTTCGACTGGGGAACCGTCTCAGGAGAACAGATAGTAAGCTGGATTGCCGGTCGGACCGTGAACGAGACGTATCCGGCCAAAAGTGCCCGGCGCCGGGACGAAATCGCTCTAGATGTCCGTAATCTGACCAGCACAGGGCAGTTTTACGACATAAATCTGCAGCTGCGAAAGGGAGAAATCGTCGGCATCGCAGGACTTCAGGGGCATGGGCAAGGCCCCTTTCTTGAGGCGCTGTTCGGCTTATGTCCCATCGCCGGCGGAGAGGTTCAAGTATACGGGCGAAGGGCCGCATTGACCGGGCCGGCGGCCGCCATCGAGGCCGGCATTGCGCTTGTTCCCGAGGACCGCAAGCACGAGGGTCTGCTGCTGTCCCGCTCCGTTCGCGAGAATATCTCCCTGATGACGCTGCAGCATCGGCAGCAGCTGGGATTCATTCAAGCCGGCAAGGAACGGACCGCCGTTCATGAGATGATCCGGTTTTTGAATATCAAGACATCCCACCCCGATCTCGAGGTTGGCGGCTTGAGCGGAGGCAATCAGCAAAAGGTCGTCATTGCCAAGGCGATTCTGACGCAAGCGGACATCCTGCTTCTGGCCGACCCCACCCGGGGCATCGACATAGGGACCAAGTCGGAAATTTACCGGCTGCTGCGGCAGCTCGCAGAGGAAGGGATGGCGATTCTCCTCTACTCCACCGAGCTTTCGGAGCTGACCGGGCTATGCGATCGCGTAGCCGTCTTCAAGCAGGGCCGGATGGCAGCTTTACTGGAAGGCAGGAGCATTACCGAGGAGCGGATGATTCACGCCGCTCTTGGCATCGCCTAACGTTACAGGAGGTGACCTGACAGGATGAAACCAGCTCCACATCGCAAACCCTTCGGCGCGCTGATAAGAAGAAACAAGGATGCGGCCATGGCTTATCTCATTTTAATGGCCATCCTCGTATTGTTCGCCTTCAATCAGTACGATTTCTTCACAAGGTACGGACCGCAATCCATTTGTAACCAGGTCGTTACATTAGCCGTTGCCGCTTTGGCGCAAACCGTCGTCGTGCTGACCGCCGGGATCGACTTGTCGATCGGGGCGATCATCGGGCTGACGAATTCCGCAGCGGCTACGATCATGGATCCCATTTCCGTATCGGTAGGCCATTCCGGCTTCGGACTTGTTCTTACCCATCTCATTGTGCTGGCCATCGGATGCGCCGCAGGGCTCCTTAACGGGCTGATCATCGTATTCGGCAGGCTGCAGCCGATTATCGTGACGCTGGCGACCGCCTCCATTTATAGCGGGATCGCGTTATATATTCGCCCTACGGCCGGAGGCAAGGTGCCGGAAGCGTATACCGACCTGCTAACCGGGCGCGTGCTTACCTATATCCCGGTCTCCGCTATCGTGCTGGCCGTCTTTATGGCTCTGATCTGGGTGCCTCTGCGCCATTCCCGCTTCGGTCAATCCATCTATGCCATCGGCGGCAGCGAATACTCGTCCTTCATATCCGGAGTCCCGATTCGGCGCACCAAAGTATGGGCGTATACGATGGCCGGCTTGTTCTCGGCCTGCGCCGGTCTGCTGCTCACCGCCCAAACCGCTTCCGGCGATCCGCTCGGCAGCAGCCTGTTCACCTTGAACTCCATCGCCGCCGTCGTTCTCGGAGGCACAGCCTTGTCAGGCGGTAAAGGCGGATATGTTGGATCGGTGGCCGGAGCCGCCATTTTGTCGCTCGTGCTGGGTCTGTTGATTTTTTGGGGCGTCCCGTCCTTTTATCAAAATGCCGTTCAAGGGAGCATCCTTATTCTCGCCCTGGCCGTGAGCATCCTTCAGAAGCAAAGAAAACGGACCGCAGCCCGCTACGCGGACTCTGCCCAGGCATCAGGCTCCGCCAGTTCATCGTAAAAGGAATGGCTTATGAAGCAGGTTTTGGCTCTAGTCAGAACTATAAGGAGGGCCTTCATGAGTACGGATATGTTAAAACCGGCTTCCACCCGCCCCGGTGCGGCGGGAGCGCTTGCCCCGCCGTTTCGCCATACAGGGGTTTGGAAAATTTATGCGGCTACCGCAGGGCTTTATGGGATATCGGGGATTATGCAGCCGCAGTTCTTCTCTGCGGATCATTTGATTCAGCTGCTCGTGATCTCTTCTTTTCTGGGCATTCTGGCGATGGGCCAGACCCTGGTCATCTTGACCGGAGGCATTGATTTATCCGTCGCCTACATGCTGAACCTGGGAGCGGTCATTATGACTCAAGCAGCCTCGGACTACGGCGGCGGGACCGCGGCCATCATCATGGTGGCGGCAGGCATCGCCGTCGGAGCGCTAAACGGCCTCGGCGTGGCATATCTCAAGATCTCTCCGATCATCATGACGCTCGCCATGAGCAGTATTTTGAAAAGCGTAACGTACGTCTATACCGACGGCAACCCTAAAGGAGCGGCACCTGACTGGCTGCGTTATCTCGGTACGGGTTCCGTGTTCGGGATCAAGCTGGCGCTTCTCGTGTGGCTGGTTTTTGCCGCCGCCATTGTGCTTTTGCTTGGCAAAACCACGTTCGGACGGAAAGTGTATGCTATCGGGACGAATCCTACCGTGTCGCACCTATCAGGGATCCATAACAAGAGGGTCCTCGTTCTGGTGTATACGCTAAGCGGATTGTTTGCCGTGCTGGCAGGCATGATGTCCGTCGGCTTCTACGGCCTCTCCTTCCTCGGAATGGGGGACACGCTGCTTCTCCCGTCCATTGCCGCTGTCGTAATCGGAGGGACCTCCATTATGGGAGGGCGCGGGGGCTATGCGGGGACGATTGCCGGAGCCGTCATTCTCTATATTTTGATGAGTATTCTTACGTTATTGGACATGAGGGACGCAGGAAAACAAATCATTTACGGTCTTGTCATACTTGTCGTTCTGTTCTTGTACGGGCGTGCCAAGACTGCAAGGAGCTGACTTGTTCATGGTTGGAATCCACTTGTATGAAATGCGTCACAACGACGGCGAGATCATGCAGGAGCACCATCATGACATCCATCAAATCCTGTATGTTCTGGAGGGAAAGGGCAGAGTGGTGCTCGATGGGCGGAGCTTCGACTTCGAACAGGATCAGGGCGTCGTCATCGTCCCGCGAACGAGCCATTCGGTGCTTTCCGGAAGCCGGATGACCGTGCTGGTGCTCGAATTTGACGAAGCGATGCTGGATGAAAGCGTCCGTGAGGCACTGCTGCGCTCCCAGTTTGACCGTTCCAGGCTCGTCCGGCTTGGCGGCTTCGGAAGCAAGGAGCTGCGGCAGCTGACGCGCAAAATGCTGTTCGAGCAGACGCGGGAGAACCTGCTGAACAAGCTGGCCAATGCGCTGTATTTATCCGAGCTGCTGCTTCTGCTCGTCCGCTATCAGCCGGCCACCGAGGCGGCCGCCGTGAACAGCCTCCGGGCCGAGAAGCTTCGCCATTATATCGATACGCATTACTTCGAAATTGTAGGCCCGGATGATATTTCCGCCAAGCTCGGCGTCAGTACGCGGCACTTGAATACCATTTTCAAGGAAGTGTACCAGATGACTCCGCATCAATACCTCACGGACGTTCGAATGCGTCTTGCGCAAAAGCTGCTGGCCGAGACCGACAAGGATATCGCATCCATCTGCTTTGAAATCGGGTTTGAAACGCTGTCCACCTTCTATAGAACCTTCAAAAGCAGCATTCGCATGACTCCGAATCATTACCGGAGGCTGCATCGCGAGCGTACCCTTGCCAAGCGGGCTTGACTCAAGCGCTGTCCGGCCCGCTGGGTGACGCAGGATGACAAAGAACGAATCGGTCCCCTGCGCCGATACTGGCTAAAGCCTCATAACCTAAGATCCTAAAGGAGGAGTTTGAAAATGGAAACTATCGTGAAAGGTATGGATTGCTTGCATTTCATTGACGGCCGGTACGTTCATTCCCAGAAGCCCAAAACCTTCGATAATATCAATCCGGCAACGGAGGAGGTGCTCGGTCAAGTGGCTGAGGGAGGCCAAGCCGAGGTCGAGCTGGCCGTAGAAGCTGCCAAGCGGGCCTTCAACGGCGGATGGAAGCATTCCAAGCTGAGTGAGCGCGCCGCCATACTGCGCCGGATCGGCGATTTGATTCTGCAGCGCAAAGACGAGCTGGCCATGCTCGAAACGCTGGATACAGGAAAGCCTCTGTGGCTGTCAACGAATGTAGACATTCCGCGTGCCGCCGGCAGCTACCATTTCTATGCCAATTTCATCTCCACCATGGGAACGGAGGCTTACCCCAGCGAGGCTGGCGCCATGAACTTCGTCGTACGCCGTCCGCTCGGCGTCGTCGGCATGATCAATCCCTGGAACCTCCCGCTTCTTCTGCTCAGCGCCAAGCTTGCGCCGTGCCTTGCCATGGGCAACAGCGTCGTACTGAAGCCGGCCCGCTGGACGCCCATGACCGCAACGCTGCTCGGGGAAATCTGCAAGGAGGCCGGTTTGCCGGACGGAGTCGTCAACATCGTGAACGGGGCCGGCCGCTCCGTAGGGGAAGCGATCTCCGAGCATCCGGATGTGCGCGCGATTGCCTTCACCGGGGAAACAACCACCGGAAAAAGCATTATGAAGGCCGGATCAGCCAGCCTGAAGCGCTTATCGTTCGAGCTGGGCGGCAAAAACCCGAACATCATCTTCGCGGATTGCGATCTGGACGAAGTGATCGATACGTCGCTGCGCAGCAGCTTTATTAACCAAGGCGCCGTGTGCTTGTGCGGCTCGCGGATCTATGTGCAGCGCCCGATCTATGAAGCCTTTCTGGAGAAATTCATCGAACGCACGCGCCAGCAAACGGTGGGCGACCCCCTCCAGCCGAATACGAACATCGGAGCGCTCATCAGCAAGCAGCATTACGATCGGGTGCTGGATTATATCCAGTCCGCAAGAGAGGACGGCTGCGTGATCGAAACCGGCGGCAATCGCGCCGATGGACTTGATCGGGGCTTCTACGTGGAGCCGACCATCATAACCGGAGTCGATGCCGGATGCCGGGTGGTCAATGAGGAAATATTCGGTCCTGTCGTCACCGTTCAGCCTTTTGATACCGAGGAGGAGGTCATCGCTCTCGCTAACGATACCCACTACGGTCTTAGCGCATCCATCTGGACGAAGGACAGCAGCCGGGCCTTCCGGGTAGCGCATCAGATCGAAGCCGGGCTGACCTGGGTGAATACCTGGTTCCTGCGTGATCCGAGAACGCCGTACGGCGGTGAGAAGCAAAGCGGCATCGGCCGTCAGGGCGGGATGTTCAGCCTGGACTTCTACAGCGAGGTTTCTACCATCTGCATCAAGTATTAAAGCTTCGGCGCTCTTTGTTGGGTTAGCAAGCAGCTTCGCAAAGCTTAAGCAGGCCGTCTTCCTTTACGGCGAGGGCGGCTTTTTTCGCATGGCTGTTCAAGCAAAACCGCGCTGCATTTTTGAAATAGATGGTAAAATAATCAAAGAGCACAGCCCCTATAAATCAACCCGTTCCGACCATTTGGGTTCACATAAAGTCAATCAGGATCCACACCTTTATTTTTGGGCCGCAGTTGTCAGAATACCCGCTCCTGAAGCGTCAATGTAACAAGAATCTACGTAAGGAGGATTTCCTTGAGCACTGCATCATTTACACCGCTGGACCCCCGGGATGAAGAAGGAGCTGTTCCAGAGCTTGATGACAGGGATGACCGCTTGCTGGTTGAGCAGGCCAAGGCCGGGGATCGCGAGGCCTTCGGGGAATTAATACGAAGACATAGAGCCCAGGTGTACGGCTATGCCCGTTCTATAGCCCAGGAGCCCTTCCTGGCGGAGGATATCGTGCAGGATGCGCTGATTCGGGCTTTTCTGCATCTCGGGACATTGGTAGATACCGAGAGGTTCCTCCCTTGGCTGCACCGGATCGTGCGCAACCAGGCGTACACCAGGCTAAGGAGCCGTTCCGTCGCCAAAGAGCAGTCCTTCTCCGCCCCGGCACCGTCCCAGGGGTCCATAGAGCCCTCGGAGGATACCTGGCGCGATCTCGATTACATCCTGCACCGTCTCTCCCAATCACGGCCTCCTGCCGGGCAAGAGACGAATCCGGAAGAAGCATTGCTCCGGCGGGAGCTGATGGATACGATCGGCGGCATATTAGGCTGTCTCAACCGCAGAGAGAGGCAAATCTTCGAATCGCATTTTTTCGACCACTTGTCTCCTCAGGAGATTGCCAAGCTGTTTCAGCTCTCTTCCGCCAATGTGTATCAGATTATTTCCCGGGGCCGTAAAAAAGTGATTCAGGAAAAGCTCCGTATTTCTGTAGATCATTACATGAAAAACAGAAGGGATATGGGACTTATGAAAAAGACTCTGCTGCCTAACAACGCTGCAAGCCACGAAGGAGGAACCTGGACATCGGCCGCCTCAGCTATTCATCGCATTCTGGGCTATACGGACAAAGCCTTCCCCCTTCCTATGGTCATGGGCTTGACCGGCCACGCCTTTCGCATCAATATCGGGCCGGGAGACGTCCATATCGGCGGGCCGACCAGCTTTAACTTCGGAGATATTCTCACTAAGGGGCTGCTCAATCTGGGCTTCCGCTGCCGCTTCATTGACGGGCTCCGGAAGGATGGTCCGGGACCAAATGCCAACCTGGTCGATCCGTCCCTGCTAACGGAGCAAGCAATGCACAAAAGGTCGATGCACAAAGCGCTTCCCGAAGCGCTGGAGCTCATCCACCGTTCCATCGACCGTGGGCTTCCGGTGCTGTCCTGGGATCTATTTATCCCCGAATTCGGAGTCATCTACGGCTATGACGATGAACAGCGACAGCTGATGGCTGCGGAATTGTGCAGAGAGAAAGCTATTTCCTATGACAACCTCGGACGGGGGATTCTGGAGGATCTATTTATTCTTGCCATTGAGGATTCCTTCGAGACGGATGACCATACGATGCTGCAGGGTGCGCTGCGCATGATCCTCGATCATTATCAGGGAATAGAGGAGGAAGCCCCGAGAACGGTTCGGGGACTTACGGCTTATTCGACCTGGATCGAAGCGTTCCGCGGCGGAGCGATCGAGCCTAACGGTCATTCCTATAACGTCGCCTTCGTTCAGGACGCCCGGCATTTTGCAGCCGCATTCTGGAACGAGCTGGCTGACGGATGGAACGGCTCCGACGAACGGGACGCACGCATTCGCAGCTTGTTCCGGGAGGCAGCCGTTCTGTACGGGGATATTGCCCGCCGGCTACTGCCTCTGCGCAGCCTGTTTCCCTTCCCCTCCGGCGGGGACCCTAACTCTCCTGCCGCGGCGGAGCAAGCCGTGCCGATTCTTGAGTCGGTGCTTGCCCTTGAACGGCAAGCGGTCAGCCTGCTCGAAGCGATGGATAATGAGCTGCGCTAAATAACAACTGCAAAATAGCGCCTTACCTTCGGAGCTGATTCAGGTGCTTTGCAGGGAACCCCAATAATAAGGCGGCGGGCCGATTCCTAAGCCCGCCGCCTTCCTTCAATATGGACCTGCACTGTGCCCCTCTTGCTGAGCCTTGCGGACCGCCTGTGCCGGATCTGTCTGACCGCTCTCGATGCGGTTCCGGTCAGCCTTGGACAGCCCCTCGGCTACTCGCCTGCCGTAATCGGCATCCGCCTCCGTGAAATGCCGGATCATCCTCTCGCGAATGCCCTCGCTGCACTTCGACAAAGCATCGACCAGATTCGAGATCAGCTCTTCACGCTCCCATTCTTCAAAGGCCCGGTACGTATCGCCAGCTTGTCCGAAGTTATTCGTTCGCGGAATGGCCTCGCGGGTCAATTTGGCGTTATAGTGCGGCTCATGCTCCTTGCCATTTCGCTTCGCTTCCTCCAGCCCGCCTAGAGAGGAAGGCTCGTAGTTGACATGCGGATTTTGCCCCGGGGCCCGGTCCGGCCGGATCTGCATCTGCCCCCCGCTCTGATTGGTTGCCACATGGGTTCTAGGCGCATTGATCGGAAGCTGCAGGTAATTTGTCCCGACCCGGTACCGCTGCGTATCCGAATAGGAGAAGGTACGACCCTGCAGCAGCTTGTCATCCGAGAAGTCCAGACCGTCTACCAGAACCCCGGTCCCGAATGCCGCCTGCTCCACTTCCGTGAAATAATCGAACGGATTGCGGTTCAAGGTCATTTTGCCTACAGGCAGCAGCGGGAACTGATCCGTCGGCCACAGTTTGGTGGGATCCAGCGGGTCAAAGGACAATTCGGGATGCTCATCATCGGACATGATTTGTACGCATAGCTCCCATTCGGGATAATCGCCCCGCTCAATGGCCTGGTACAGATCCAGCGTGGCGTGGTTGAAATTGATCGCTTGAATTTCGTTGGCTTCCTTTTGCAGCAAATTTTTAATGCCCTGCTTTAACGGCTCCCAGTGATATTTCACCAGCACCGCTTCTCCCGCCTCATTCACCCACTTATATGTATTGACGCCGGAGCCCTGCATTTGCCGGTAGTTAGCGGGAATTCCCCAAGGGGAGTACACAAACGTAATCATATGGGTAGCCTCTGGACTCATCGACACAAAATCGAAGAAGCGCTCCATATCTTGCACATTCGTGATCGGATCGGGCCTGAAGGCATGAACCATATCAGGGAATTTCAGCGGGTCTCTAATGAAGAAAATTTTGAGATTGTTCCCGACCAAGTCCCAGTTCCCGTCCTCCGTGTAAAATTTGACGGCAAAGCCTCTCGGGTCCCTTAAGGTTTCGGGAGAATGACCGCCATGAATCACCGTCGAGAACCTTACGAACACCGGCGTCTCTTTGCCCGCCTCCTGAAACAGCTTCGCCCGGGTGTACTTGGATACCGGCTCTTCTCCAACCTTCCCGTAAGCTACAAATACTCCGTGAGCTCCTGCACCGCGCGCATGGACGACGCGCTCCGGAATGCGCTCCCTGTCGAAGTGAGTAATTTTCTCAAGATAATGGTAGTTCTCCAACGTGCTTGGCCCCCGGCTGCCTACCGTGCGAATATTCTGGTTATCCGCTACCGGATGTCCCTGACGGGTAGTCAACGTCCGCTGCCCTGAGTCGGTTTCTTTATGCATCCTTTTCTCTCCTGTCCCTATGTAAAATCATCCTGCATTAGCTTGTCCCAAAATCAGGAGCTCATCCTTGATCCCTGCTGCCGATAGCCCTTCTTTAATGGAGGCTTGCCCGGCGGCCTTTTCCCAACATCCACGTGGCTTTACCCGATATCCTTCTGCGAGTCTTTCCCCGTGAATTGGCTGAGATACAAGTCGGCATAAAAGCCCCCCTCGGCCAGCAGCTCTTCATGTGTTCCCTTCTCGATCACAGTCCCTTTGTTCATGACGAGAATCATATCCGCGTTGCGGATCGTCGAGAGCCTATGGGCAATGACAAAGCTGGTTCTTCCTTTCATCAGCTCGTTCATCGCCTTTTGGATATATACTTCCGTTCGCGTATCTACGCTGCTCGTCGCTTCATCCAGAATGAGAATCGCAGGGTCGGCTAGAATGGCGCGGGCAATGGTCAGAAGCTGCTTCTGCCCTTGAGAGATGTTCGAAGCCTCTTCGTTCAGCACGGTGTCATAGCCGTCCGGCAAGGTCCGAATAAAATGATCGGCATGCGCTGCCTTCGCGGCCCGAACGATGTCCTCGGCAGAAGCTCCCTCACGCCCATAGCCGATATTATCGCGAATCGTGCCGTTGAACAGCCAGGTGTCCTGAAGCACCATGCCGAACAGGCTGCGCAGGTTCCCCCGCTTCAGGTCAGTAATATCGACTCCGTCAATCGTGATTCGGCCGCCTCCCAGCTCATAAAATCGCATCAGCAGATTGATAAGCGTTGTTTTGCCCGCTCCCGTCGGCCCTACTATGGCAACGGTCTGACCCGGCTTGACATCGATATTCATATGCTCGATCAAGACGGCGCCCTCTTTGTACCCGAACGTGACGTCCTGGAAATGCACTTCGCCCTTGGGACGCTCCAAGTGATTAGGCTCCGAAGCCTCCGGCACCTCCTCCTTCTCGTCGAGCAGCTCGAAGACGCGCTCTGCGGAAGCGATGGTCGATTGTATAACATTAGCGATATTGGCCAGCTGGGTGATAGGCTGAGAGAACTGACGCGTGTATTGGATAAACGCCTGGATATCGCCGATCTCAATCGCCCTTCTCGTGACGAGAATCCCGCCGACGACGCTGACCAGCACGTAGCCGATATTGCTGATGAAGCTCATCAAAGGCATGATGATCCCGGACACAAACTGCGCCTTCCAGCCTGACTGATACAGCTTGCGGTTAATTTCGTTGAACTTATCGATGGACTGCTCCTCGTGTCCGAACGCTTTAATGATCCGGTGGCCCGTATACATTTCTTCCACGTGGCCGTTCAGCTCTCCAAGCGCCTTTTGCTGTCCTGCAAAAAAAGCCTGCGAACGGGAGGCTACCGCCTTCGTAACAAGAAAGCTGAGCGGAAGCGTAAGAAATACGATTAGCGTCATCCAGCCGCTTATCGTCAGCATCATGACAATAACGCCGACCAGCGTGACCACGGAGGTAATCAGCTGGGTCAAGCTTTGCTGCAGCGTGCTGCTTATATTGTCAACGTCGTTGACAACCCGGCTCAAGATTTCGCCGTGGGCGCGGGAATCGAAGAACGACAGCGGCAGCCTGGACAGCTTCTCATTGACCCGCTGTCTTAAGCCATAGACGGTTTTCTGGGCGACTCCGGCCATCACATATTGCTGCATATAACTAAAGGCTGCGCTGATGATATACAGGACGGCCAACAGCACCAAAATGTCCTTTATGTAATCGAAGTCGACTTCCGCTCCGGGAACTCCCTTCAGCTTCAGCATGACGCCTTCGAAAATTTTGGTCGTCGCCTTCCCCATAATTTTCGGGCTGACGATGCTGAACACGGTGCTGAGTATGGCAGCGAGCAGAACCGTGAGCAGCGCATAACGATGAGGCTTTAAATAGTGAAGCAAGCGATTCAGCGTGCCCTTGAAGTTTTTGGCCTTTTGGACGGGCATTCCCATTCGAGGACCTCCGTGTCCTCCTCCTGGGCCTCGGCCCGGCCCCCCGCCCCCTCTATGCGGTCCGCTCATGACAGTTCCTCCTCCGATAGCTGTGAAGCCACGATTTCCCTATATACCCCGCACGAAGCCATCAGCTCATGATGATTCCCTATCCCGGCAATACGTCCGTCCTCCAGCACGATGATCCGGTCCGCATCCATGACGGTGCTCACCCTTTGGGCCACGATGATGACCGTCGCATCGCCCGTCTCCGCCTTCAGGGCAGCGCGAAGCTTCGCATCCGTCTTGAAATCAAGAGCGGAGAAGCTGTCGTCGAACACGTAAATTTCCGGCCTTCTGACCAGAGCTCTAGCTATGGATAGACGCTGCTTTTGTCCTCCCGATACGTTCGTCCCTCCTTGGGCAATCACCGAGTCGAAGCCTTCCGGCATAGCGGAGATGAACTCCGTCGCCTGGGCGACCGCTGCCGCATGCCGCAGCTCCTCGTCGGTTGCATCCTCCTTGCCGTACCGGATATTGTCCGCAATGGTTCCGGAGAACAGCACGGCCTTCTGCGGGACTAAGCCGATTTTCCCGCGCAGCGTCTGCTGCGTCATCTCCCGTACATCCACCCCATCCACACGGATGCTGCCGCTGCTCACATCGTAAAATCGGGGAATGAGGCTGATCAGCGTCGATTTGCCTGACCCCGTCCCTCCGATAATCGCCGTAATCTCCCCGGGGCTGACGCTGAAGGAAATATTCGAGAGGGCCGGCTGCTCCGCCCCCGGATAGCTGAACGAAACCCGGTCGAATTCGATGTATCCCTTCCTCTCTCCCGTCTGTCGGCCATGCGCAGGATTCTCCAGCGTCGGGGTCATGCCCAGCACTTCGTTAATGCGGCCGGCCGAGACGGAAGCTCGTGGAATCATGACGAACATCATCGACATCATAATGAGCGAGAACATAATCTGCATCGCATATTGCAAAAAAGCCATCAGATCCCCGACCTGCATATAGCCGCTGCTGATCCGGATACTGCCGAACCAGATAATGGCCATAGAGGAGAAGTTCATGACCAGCATCATCACCGGCATCATGGCCGCCATAATGCGGTTCACCTTCGTAGCGGTAGCCGTCAAATCCCGGTTGGCCTCCTGAAATCGCTGCTGCTCGTGCTCAATCCGGTTGAAGGAACGAATGACGCGTATTCCCGTCAGCCCTTCCCGCAGCACCAGATTCAGCTTGTCCAGCTTCATCTGGAGCGCTTTGAACAAGGGCATGCCACGGCTTGCGATAATGGCGATAGCCGCCGCAAGCACCGGAATAACCACGACCAGAACAAGCGACAGCGTGGCATCCTTACTCACCGCCATGATGATGCCCCCAATGCACATCATGGGAGCACTGATCATCATTCGCAGCATCATGGTCAGCACTTGCTGCACCTGGGTAATATCGTTGGTCGTTCTCGTAATCAGCGAAGCCGTGCCGATCCTGTCGAACTCCTGAAGGGAGAAATTTTCCACATGGGAGAACACCCGGCTCCGCACGTTAAGGCCAAAGCCCGATGCCGTCCTGGCGGAAAGAAAGCTTGCCGCGACAGAGCATATTGCGCCTCCCGCCGCCACCAGAAGCATGAATCCCCCGATTCGGAAGATGTAGGGGATGTCGCCTTCCACAATCCCTTTATCCACAATATCCGCCATTAAGGTCGGGAGATACAGATCCGACAAGGATTGCAGAAATATCAAGACGAGCACAGCTGCTGCCGGCCACCGGTAAGGCTGGAGAAAACCCAGCATTCGAATCACACGCCATCACCTCGTTTGGGCTGCCTTCAGCCGAAATAGTCCATAATCATCCTCTTCTCCCTATTTTGCTCTAGGGCTAGTCCTTGTTATTCCTTACCCTTATCGCAAGAAGCCCTAACTCGAGCCAGGCAGCCCGGCAAGCTGACTCGCAGATTCCGGCATGCCGAAAAACCCCGCAAGCGGGGCCTTGACTTTGTCATTGCGAGACAGCCCGGAGCCTCAATACACAACATTTACCGGTACAATAGTATTCGATTCGACTCTGACTATAAGCAGCTCTTCTAAAGCCAAACTAAATGCTAATAGTGGTTCCATCGAGACCTATTTTTCCACCAAAATCATGCAAAAAGAACAAGCGAGCCTGTTGACTCTCACGTAACGTAATACCCTATGATGAAATAGGAGGTGATGATATGACCTACAAAACGAAGGAAGTTGCCGATCTTGCCGGCATCAGCGTCCGGACACTCCATCATTATGATGAAATCGGACTGCTCTCTCCCGATTCAGTTAATGAGGCGGGATACCGCACCTATACCGATCGTGAGCTGGAACGTTTACAGCAAATATTGTTTTTTCGCGAGATCGGGTTTTCGTTGAAGGAGATCAAAGACATTCTCGACCACCCCCATTTCGACCGGAAAGAGGCGCTGGAATCCCATCGGGAGCTATTGCTCGAGAAGAGGCGGCGGCTCGACAGCATCATCGAAACGGTTCACAAAACGATTCAAGCTATGGAAGGAGAACGACAAATGAGTAACCAGGAACGATTCGAGTCCTTTGACCGGACTCCGTTAGAAGAACACAAACGCAAATACGCCAAGGAAGCGCGTCAACGCTATGGAGATGCTATGATGGACTCCGTCGAGCAAAAGGCCAGCGGCTATTCCTCTCAGGATTGGAACGATATTATGGAGCAATCACGGCAAATTTATGCCAAGATCATCGCCGCCATGGATAACGGACCCGAGGACCCGCAAGTACAGGAAGGAGTGGCGGAGCTTAGAGAATGGATCACAAGCCACTTTTACGAATGTACACCGGACATTTTCCGCGGCCTGGGAGATTTGTACGTGGAGGATGAGCGATTTACAGCCAACATTGATAAGCATAAGGAGGGGCTGGCCGTCTTTTTGCGGGAGGCTATGCACGTATATTGTGATCGTTTAAAAGCATAAGCTTATTTCCTTTTTCTGGAACCAACCATTCGCTATAGCAAACCTAGGAACCTATCGAATTCGCATCTGCAAGCGATTTTAATCCCCATTAATAAAGTGGGATAAACCCGCGCCCGGCAAGCATTTTTTAGGATATTCCAATAAATGCTGGTTGAATCTTCGTTCATACAGCCTCTATAATCTTTATCCGAAAGGGGAGATACCGTATGAAACGAAGAAATTGGAGAATATTGGCCTTCCTATTCGGGTTTGCATTGTTGACGAATATAGTAGGAATTACCCCATATACAGCTCAAGCAGCACCATTACTACAGCAAGGCAGCGCCAACGGCGACGTCTGGGATCTGCAGTTCCGTTTGAAGCTGGCCGGCTTTTACCAGCTGCCCTTGGACGGCTTGTACGGATCTAATACAGCCCAAGCAGTCAAAGGATTTCAAAGCAATTTCGGCTTAAATCCGGACGGAGTGGTAGGAGATATGACTTGGTCCGAGCTGAAGAAGCATTCCTTGAACCGTGAAGAGCTGGACATTCTGGCTAAGGTTATTTACAGCGAGGCCCGCGGTGAATCGTACGAAGGTCAGGTTGCCGTCGGCGCCGTCGTTATGAATCGTATTCAATCCGGCAAGTTTGGAGATAGTATTAAAGACGTCGTTTTCCAAAAGGGCGCCTTTACCGCAGTAGCGGATGGCCAATATAATTTGTTGCCTGACAGCACGGCTTATTTGGCTGCCCAGGACGCCGTACGCGGCTGGGATCCTTCTAATGGCTCCTTGTATTATTTTAACCCGAAAACAGCGACCAGCGCTTGGATATGGACCAGACCGCAAACCATTCAAATCGGGAACCATATTTTCGCAAAATAAACCATTGGTTAATTAAATCCAGACTATCCTTGCAAAGTGAAACTTAGCTTTAAGCAGATGCATCTTCTTTGTGCAAACCCGTAAATTTACAAATGGTGTTATTATTTAAAAAAGGTTGTTCCAGAGTCTGAAAAAGGACCCGCGGAACAACCTTTTATTTGTTATGCGTAATGAATGATATTGGCAACGATGACGAAGATGGCTCCCACTACAAGCCAGGTCGCCATCAGAGGCCAGAAGAAGCGGACCCACTTCTGATACGGAATTCCCGACACGGCCAAGCTTCCCATTAACGCGGAGGAGGTAGGCAGGATCATGTTGGTGAATCCGTCGCCTAATTGGAATGCGAGCACAGCCGTCTGTCTCGTTACCCCGAGCAAATCGGACAGTGGAACCATGATCGGCATCGTCGTAACCGCCATCCCGGTTCCCGATGTAATGAAGACATTCATGACGTTTTGGAATACATACATGCCTAGAACCTGAATCGAGCTCGGAAGCTCGCCTACAAGAATGGACAGACTGTTCACGATCGTATCGATGACATTTCCGTGATCCAGTACGACCATAATACCTCTGGCCAAACCGATTATGAAGGCGCCGTAGGTGATTGCGCTGGCTCCTTTTACGAACTCTTTGGCAATCCGGCTCGGGCCGTAGGCCGAGAACAATCCGGACAAGACCCCCATCGTTAAGAACAAGGCAGCCAGCTCTTCCATCCACCAGCCTTTTTTCGATACGCCCCAGATCAAGAGCCCGAAGCCCGCGACAACCGTCAAAATAGTCAAGTAATGCTTCAGCTGCATGGCCGGAAGATGGGAGAAGTCCAGCTTCGTCCCGGTGCCTTCCGCCTCTTGCTCCAACTCGTGAACCAGTCCTTGAGTTGGATCCTTCTTCACTTTCCTTGCATAACGGATAATGTACAGACTGGTTATGGTAATCAAGCAAATGAGCAAAATAATTCGAAGCCACATTCCGGAGAACATAGGAATCTGAGCGATAGCCTGGGCCAAGCCGACGTTGAACGGATTAAGAATCCCTGCAGTAAAGCCGCAGGAGGCCCCCAGCGAGATCATCGCCGTCCCTGTCAGAGCATCGTAGCCGAGCGCCCGGGCGATGGCTATGCCGATCGGCACGAACACCATTACCTCCGTGGACATCCCCATCGTGAAGCCGCCTACGGAGAACAAAGATAAGAAGACCGGTATTACCCAGACTCCCTTGCTCGCGAACGTCCGGGCCACCCGGCCCGTAATCGCCTCGATCGTTCCTGTAGAAGAAATAATCTGGAACGCTCCGCCGATGATAAAGATGAAAAATACGACATCTGCAGAATCTATAAGTCCATGTACGATAGCTTTAGGTATGTCGACAAGACTTACCGGGCTTGCATCCACATGATGATAGGAACCGGTGACCAGCAGCGATTTCCCTGTTACCTTATCCTTCACCCGCTCAAACTTCCCTGCAGGGATGGCATAGGTCAATACCGCGGCCACGAAGACCAGGATGATCAAAATCACATAAGTATGCGGCATTTTCAGCCATTTGCGCTTGCCTGCCATTGCGTTATCCATGTGCTTGCCCCCCGCCGCTTTGCTGCTTCCACTGCTCGAACTCCTCACGGACGCTCCGGAGCGCTTCCTTATCGACACAGAGATCGTAGGTAGTCATCGCCATCGCCTTGGCCGCCTGATTCATCTCGATCATCCCCGCTTCCGATCCGGCCAGCTCGCAGAACTCCGGCGTATGTGTCGTAGCGTCTCCAAGACGGATATACGGATGGATAGTAGCAGTCACCTGGCCTACATTGCCGATATCCGAGGAGCCGATGCCGCCTTTCTTCGGAGGATCGCATACCTCGATGCCCATCTGCTCCAGATTGTTCTGGAATAAAGCGGCGAGCGCTTTATTATTGTTTCTTTCCGCATAGATAAGCCCTTCGGCAATATCGACGGTAGCGCCCACTCCTTCGGCTGCATGCCGAACCGCCTTATATACCTTCTCCCTTACGGTTTCCAGTTCTTTGACGGTGGCCGCCCTCAGGATAAACACTGCCTCGCACAGCTCCGGCACGACGTTCGGGGCATCTCCGCCCTTCGTAATAATGCCGTGAATGCGCACATCCTCCTTCACGAACTGGCGAATCGAGTTGATCGCCACAAAGGCGTTAATCATCGCATCCAGTGCGCTGATTCCCTTCTCCGGCGAGGAAGAGGCATGAGCCTGCCGCCCGTGGAAGGTAAAGGTCGCATCGACGCAAGCCAGCGCTCCCCGCAGCACCATCGTTTTGCTCTGCGGATGAACCATCATCACTGCGTCGATATCGTCGAACACGCCTTCGTTGCACATGATGATTTTGCCGCCGCCCTCTTCTTCCGCCGGCGTTCCCAGCACGATGATTTTACCCGGCAGGTCGGGGCAGGCATCCTTCAACGCCAGCGCCGCTCCAACCGCGGCCGTGCCGATCAGATTATGCCCGCAAGCATGTCCGATTGCCGGAAGCGCGTCGTACTCGGCAAGCAGCGCTATGGTTGGCCCCTCTGCCGATCCTTCCCATGTCGCGCGAAACGACGTTTCCAAACCGGCGATTCCCTTCTCCACCTGAAAGCCCGCTTCCGCCAAAGGAGCGGTCAGCCATTGCTGAGCCTTATGCTCATGAAAGCTCAGCTCCGGATTGGCATGAATCAGCGACGCCAAGCCTCTGAGCAATTCATCCCTCGCGTCCACCGCTTGTTGAAGGGCCGCCTTTGCTTCATTCGATTCCGTATTGTTCATTGCTGCTCCCACCTAACATGTCCCAAGATATGGTTTTTATGATGCTCCTCGAATTGAAATGCAACCGAATATTTATGCAACTTATTTGAATTATTGTAAATCGGCACCCCCAATAAGTAAAATGAATAGTTTTTAGCGGTTGACCTAAAAAATTTTTATGAGACTCTCAATTAAACCGCTTCCTTGCTTATATTTCCGCGCTTTCACTTCATGAGATTTCCTTGCTCTTGAAGTGGTGGGAATTTCTGTATCTCCATTTTCATCCTCACTCGGGTTGGTCTGAGTCTAACAGGCTATAGAATAATTATGCATAGCGGCCGGTGTTAACTGGGCCTGGGGAATGAAGCAGCCCCACGAGGCGGGGCCTTGGATTCGAAGCTGCTCCAAAATTTATAAACCCCTGTAATGCTAAAAAGACCTAGCCTGTGGCTAGGTCCTTAGGCTGTCGAGAAACCTAATAGAGCTTGAACTAATGCCAATATACTCCGATGGGGTATCCCCCTCCAGCCGCTGTTGAAACCCGTGAATTAGATTATATTTAGTGGTATTTTCACGGGTTTCAAAGGCGGACGTAAACTCCTCCGAGGCATACCCCACCTCCATATGTAGCATAGTTCACGCAAAACAGGGTTTCTCGATCGAGTAGGTGAGGGCGCCTAGCCCTCGACCTCTCACACCACCGTACATGCGGGTCCGCATACGGCGGTT
>NZ_BAABJG010000005.1:0-105341 GCF_039543185.1 Paenibacillus vulneris
CATCGTTCTTCTCCTGCCATGTACCATTGATAATTAAAAAATATACTATCTTCGCTCTTTGGTGAACCAAAAATGTTTTTAAACACGGATTTAACTGCTTCACCTTTACCACCGGTATTATGTTTCCCTGCCTTTTCAAGTTGATCCTCAATGTACGCATTTTGCCCGGATTTAATAGCCTTGAGAGCATCAAATTCTTCCTGTACTAAAACATAGGTTGGGGTTACGCGCAGAAAATTCGCCCCAGGGAGTCCATTCATGTTTCCTGCTTGATACGATGCCATTTCTAAACCTGCTGCAGCAGTATTGGACACTTGATAAGCTACCCGCCCTGTCTGTGACATGACCATGGCGACTAATCCTACACGGCCTTTAGGCGTTTCAAGAAACTGAGGTGCTCTTGCATCTTCCAGGTTTATTCCTGTTCCTGCATAAATCAGACCTGCCTCTTGCAGGTATTGATTATCCTTTAACATCCGTTCTGTTCCTTGACCCGTTGAATGATTGCTTGCTCGAGCTACCAAATCAAAGCCCATGGACTTTACATCAGCTGCCACTTCTTTTGATCCAATTAATCCGCCAACATGTTTTTCTTGATTTCGATAGTCAGCAAAATTGGATTCCATATTTGCAAATGCGACGTCGCTGTTCTTAATCACATCCAGTATGCCGCGTACTTCAGGATCACTTAGTTGTGAAATGGGATTCGTTTGAATGATGTCTCCACCAACAGCTAAAGTGAAAGATCCTTTTATATGGATCTTAGGCAAGTGTTCATCGCGTGCCTTTTTTACAGCAGGATGCTGTGATAATTCTTTTGAAGCTAACATATTATTATTCTCTCCCATTTTAAAAACCTCCAATTTTTGATCTTATCTATTTCAATTAAGAAATAAATCCTAAATTGAAACTTTCCCAGTACTATCAATTTCGTTCTGATCTTCATTTTTATTTGATTTGATCGTAGCTGCAACAAGACAAGCAATTGCAAGAATGACAACAATCATCCCAAAAACAGCAGCATAGGATCCATTAAGGAGTGTGATTGAATAGCCCATCAAAATTGGGGCAACAATGCCTGCAGCTGATGAACCAAAAACATTGATCGCGGTAGCTGTTCCGACATGTTCCTTACGAACATATTTGAGTGCTATGGCGTAATTGATAGGCCCAATGAAAGCGGATCCAACTGTGGCTAATGTTTGATAAACAAACCCCATGGTTACAGAATTTGCTCCGTACATAAGATAAACAGTAATGGCCGTAAATATAATACTAAGAATAAGTAGAACCTTTTCGCGGCCAACAAAATACTTGTCAATTAACCAGCCAGTGAGCAATACAGCTAGGAATGCTACAAATGATGGGATTGTTAATAAGGATCCCATGGTCTTTAGGCTCAAGCCTTTTACATTTACCCAATACTGTGGGACCCAGGAATTTAACCCCCAACCAAAGAAACCGATTGCAAACTGAATGAACAGGAGCTTAAGTACTGTCGGATTTTTAAAAACAACTTTTAACGGGACTTTAGCCAGCTTTGGCGTCTCACTATTATTAACTTCTGGAATTCCACTCGCTACCCTATATAATCTATCTCTTCGATTTAGGACAGCAAGTATTGATGCAATAATTAACCCAAGAACAGCAAATATAAAGAAAGGTGACCTCCACCCATATTCCGTTATTGTAAAAGCAACAATAATTGCACCTAATGCTTGACCGAGCCCCCCTGAAGCTAGTAAAATCGACTTCGCCCTACCATAAATAGATTTCGGAAATTCTTCTGCAATAGCAACTGAACTTGCTGGAGGAAATACACCCTCTGCTGCTCCGAAGATGGAGCGAATAGCTAATAATGATGTGAAGGACCATGCAAGAGCTGTAAACCCTGTAAATAGTGACCATACAATCATTGCTAGCAGCAGAATTTTTTTTGAGCCATACTTATCAGCTAACATACCCCCAAATAAACAAACCGCAAGAGTTCCAAATGAATATGTTCCTAAAACTACTCCCATTTGTGTAGGGTTAAATGAAAACTCTTTGCTCATTGGTATCGCAGCAATATTCAAAGCTACGCGATCAAAATAACCTACTAACCACGCTAAACTTAGAACTGCTAAAACTACCCACTTATTGGTTTTCCTAGTTGCAGAGTTTTCTAACAATATAATCACTCCTTTTTCCTAGATGTATTCACGCCTCCGCAATCGTTTTCAATTGTATTCATTTGTGGGGTAAACTAAATTTATCATATGACTTATTAAAAAAATAATATATAAATTCTATTGTTTTGGATAAATATTTTTGATTCCTTAAAAAATAATCTTGTATGTCTAACTTAATCTTTTTAGATCTTCCCTCCCGTTTGGATTTTATTCCCAAGGGAACTTCATCGTTAGATGACCTGAGAATTCTTTGCTCGTTTCCCTACGAATTCTGCGGAATTCTAAACGATTCAAAGCGGTTTCGTTCAGCCTTTTCTCTTCTTCAGTCTGCGGGGTTACCTGAGGGACTGCAACGGGCCTCTTATTCTCATCCATCGCCACAAAAGTAAGAAAGGAAGTAGCCGCAATACGTCGCTCTGCTGTTTTTAGGTCCTCGGTGATGACCTTAACGAATACTTCCATTGAGCTTTTGCCAGTGTAAGTCACGAAGGCCTCGAGACAGACTGAATCGGTGGGTCGGATTGGGTACAAAAAGTCGACCGAATCCGTCGAGGCAGTTACGACCGCTCTTCTAGAATGCTTGGACGCGGAAATCGACGCTATATCGTCTATGTAAGCCATCAATTTACCACCAAAAAGTGTATTATGATTATTGACATCAGTAGGGAAAACCCTTGATGTCTTATAACACCTGGATTCTCTCACAAATCGTTTTTCCAATATAGTTTCACTCCCGCCCTATCATGGGGTAGTTCTGTCTAACATAAACCTTATGACATATCAGGTAGTGTGAGCCAAGGATAAGGTTGCTTAAAACTTAAAAAAGAGGCTGGGACGTATGAATATCCATCCATTAATCTCCTCGCTGTCCTACCGCAGGCAGCTCGTTTAACACTCCAATCTGCTCCAATTTTGCTCACATCAGCTTCTACATATAACGTTCCGGAGGGATGACCAATACTGAGACCATCTCCCGAGGCGCGTACAGCGCTAAAAGGAATGGATCCTGGAATTTTACATGCAACAGCAAGCGCTATAGCACCACTGACAGCATAGGCCTTATGCAATCTACCCATCGAAATATATCGGGAGAGAATATCTATCTCGCTATGGTCAACTAAAGTATTCGAAGATGTTATATAGGTTTTTGGTGAAGCCACAAGTGCTATTTTGGGCAAGGCATGCGTTGTCGGTTTGACCTCCTGGCCTGGTTGAAGAAAACCTATCTTTATACCTGCTTCAACCCGAATTTGCTCTAAAGTATTGTTCAGTTCTGCATTTGTATCCATTTCAGCTTGTAACTCCGTACACTGGACCCCCAAATCCTCCGCCTTCACAAATACAACAAGATTTGAGCAATCAACAATGCTGACCTCGTATGCACGCCCATCTTTTAATGTTATTGTGTCAGACGCATTTCCAGTAGGCAGTGTTTTACCTGTGAAAATACCACCCGTATCTAGGAAGTTTAACATGATTTTCGAACTACTTCCTGGAACACCATCTATGGAGAAATCCCCATCATATACAATTTTTCCTTCCTCTACTGGAATTTCAACCACAGTAATTTTACTTGAGTTTGTATTAAAGATGCGAACTTCTGTAATGGGCTCTGTTAAAGCAACAAAGCCTTCTTCAGCTGCATAAAGTCCTACAGCTGTAACAATATTCCCACAAGTAACATGATAATCAATCATCTTATTCTCTAAGCTTACTTGACCAAATGTATAGTCGATATGAGCTTCAATTCTTGATGGAGGACCTACTATAGCAAGCTTGCTTGTTAAACTAGTTCCACCACCTAGTCCATCAATTTGATTGTTATCTGGACTACCAAAAATGCGCAAGATTAGCTCATCTCGTTCCTCATCATCACTTGGAAGATCATACTTACGCAATATAATTCCTTTGCTGGTCCCACCTCTCATAATTGTTGTTTGAATCCGAATCATTTGCCCAAGATTATTCAACTCCAATTCCTCCTCTAGCAAAGACATTCTTTCTTTTGATTTATCATGTATAATATAGTACAGTCATAGAAATAAGAATAATATTTGTTTTTTATTATTAATCATTAAAAATACTTATTTCAAAGTGAGGTTTTACTTATGGAGCATAGAGACTGGGTACTCCTTGAAACGTTGTATAATGAACAAAACATCACAAAAACAGCTGAATTACTTTATATTTCGCAGCCAGCATTAACATATCGTTTACAACAATTAGAAAAAGAGTTTAATGTTAAAATTGTAAACCGGGGACGGAGAGGCATTCAATTTACACCACAGGGGGAGTATCTTGTGAAGTATGCTAGAGAGATGCTTCTGCAACTACAAAGCACGAAGCAGTTTTTGTTGAGCATGGACGATAACGTTACTGGAATTTTGAGGTTAGGAGTTTCCGGGAGCATCGCAGCTTACAAACTGCCCAATTTGCTAAAAAAATTTTTACATAAATTCCCTAATGTAGAGGTTAAGGTTATAACAAACTTAAGTTCAGAGTTGGTTCACTCAGTTTACAAACAGGACGTGCATGTTGGTATGATCAGAGGTGATTACAACTGGGCAGATGAAAAACATTTGTTGCAAGAGGAACATATCTGTATAGTAAGCAAAAAAAAGATCGAATTAACTGATCTTCCAAACTTACCTAGAATAACTTTCAAGACGGATATGTCTTTGCAAAATTCCATTGATTATTGGTGGCAAGAACATTATAAACAGCCCCCTACAATTTCAATGGAAGTCGACCGTATGGAGACATGTAAGGAGATGGCCTTAAACGAATTGGGTTATGCTATTTTGCCCATGATTGTGCTTGACGGGCAGGAAGAATTATTTAAGATCACATTAACAAATAAATTTGGAGAGCCATTATACCGAAGATCATGGATGATCTATAGAAAAGAATCACTTGATATCAAACTTATTAGGACTTTTGTAGAGTTCGTAAAACAACAAAATATATCTGACTTAGCTAGAAAAATCTAAATTTTGTTTGCCATATTTCTTCTTTTGACCCCCTAATGGCAATATCTTTACCAAAAATGGAAGAGGGCATGAACAGCAGGGGTGCACATCTTTGGACAGCTCATTTATTTGTGTATCACATTAATAATATAAGCTTTTGCCTTACACCTTGCGAAAAACCTGACGTGCTGCGTCCCTAACCCTCTATTGAAGTACCCATCTCATTGTAAAATCGCGAAGCCCTATTTTTCGGGTGGTGCCAGCTTCGCTGAGACTACCTTATAATGTAAAAAACTGCCGCCCCGTCGGGTCCGGCTGCCGTCCTGTTCTTAAATAAACCGTATTACATCCCTTTTTCTCGGTTTGGTTCAAGAGCTTGACCACTTCATCTCTATCAGTCGTTTATAAATGATAACTTTCGCTAAATTCGCTCATGGGGGCACCTTTTTTTTGGGGGATAGCAGCCTCCCCTATCATTCGTTACCGAAAACCATTTCCTTCCACAGAATTGAGAGGAACCCCGAATGTAACTCCAACAAAGTAGAGCCTTGGGTTCAAAACTGAAATCAGTACTTTGTGGGGACCCCGAAACTTATAAACTCTATAATGACAAAAAAGAGCAGGATTTCCCCTGCCCTTAACGTTCGCCAAGTCATCTAGTTCCTTCATCTGCGTATTGTATTAAATCCTACTTGATATAATTATCGCCTTTTAATGTTTTGAGGGCATGAAGGGCAAGATCGCCTGCCTTCTTCTAACTTTATATAATAACTCTTTCCAGAACCGGAAGCCTCATTTTTCCTGCTTTTGTCCAGTCCCGAAATCGAACCCCGATATGGGCGCTCGAGTTCGCTCGATCTGCGCGTGATGACGTAAACCCCGGCTCCGTTACAGTGGTTTCATATTTGATTGAGCTCCATACAAAACTAAGGCTTCCCACTCAGTTGGCCGGAATGGTCCGGGGTTCATCAAGCCACGCTGCCGAAGCTTCCACATCGTGTAAGCTCCGAAGCTCGAGTACCCAAACCCCCGTATAATCGGAGGCCTGAAGTAAATCAACCACTTCTCGCAATGGCACTGTGCCTGCGCCAAGTCTCATGTGATCGTCATGCTCCCCATTGTTGTCGCTCCAATGTATACCAACGGCATAAGGCAATACCTCCCGCAACGCAGACATGCACTTGCCTGCCCCAGTCAAATGCACATGCCCTACGTCAAAAATAATTCCGAAGCCGGAAGGCGGCAGCTTGTGAAGCACTTGAAGCAAGAAGTCTGCATCCGCACCGAGCAGTCCCGGATAAGGAGGCACATTTTCGAGCGCCATGATGATACCCGTGCCTTCGGTAATCCGCAGTGCATCTGATAGCACGGTAGCTGCCCGCGCCGCCGCCGCTTCCGTGTCGGCCCACGTCACACCGCCCTCTTCGGGAGCAAGCTCGCCGGGGTGAATGACGACATGTGTACATTCCAGCTTGCGTGCCACCTCCAGGCTGCGCTCGAGCATTTGGACGGTAGTGCGAACCTCCTCTTCCCTGATGGAGGCTAGATTCAAGCCGGTGATAGGCGCATGCAGCGACCAGATTACCCTGTGCTCCTGTCCCAACCGCTTCAGCGCATCCAGCCGTTCCTCCGGCCAGTCGAACACTTCGGCATGCCGTCCTTCACCCATAATCTCGATCATTGTCCAGCCTTCCTGCAGCAGGCGCTGCACAGCCTCCTCCAAAGGCAGCTCAATTAATGCATAGGTAGATACGGAGTATTTGCTTTGTTCCTTCATTTGAATCTCCTCCTTATGAATCCTATCCTCTCTTTCTATCAATCGGGAACTGCGTGCCTTCTTTACTTAATCCCCGAATGGATAAAGCTGTTTATGAACTGACGTTGGAACAGCAGGAATCCGACCATTAATGGAGCAATGACCAGCAGTGTCGCTGCGCTGACCTCCGTCCACTGGGCACCGATCTCATAGGATTGCGCAAAAATGGCAAGCCCCACCGTAAGCGGGCGATTCTCCACGGAGTTGGTGACTATGAGCGGCCAAAGGAAATTATTCCAATGATAGCTCACGGAGACAAGCCCGAACGCTATATACGAAGGACGCGCCAGAGGAAAATAAATCTGCCACATGATTCTCCATTTTGAGAATCCTTCCATTACAGCGGCCTCATCCAGCTCCGGCGGAATCGTCTTGAACATTTGGCGCAGCAAAAATATACCGAAGGCCGAGGCAAAATACGGGAGCATAATGCCCAGCTTCGTATCCAGCAGCGACAATTCCTTTAATACCGTATAGTTTGGAAAAATGAGTACATCGGCAGGCACCATCAATTGAACGAGGAACAGAAGAAATACGATATTTTTCCCGGCAAAGCTGACCCGGGCAAATGCGAACCCGGCCATGGTCGCCGTAACCATCTGAATTGCAAAGACACCCACTACAATCAAGATCGTATTGAAATAATACTGTGCGAACGGTGCAGCCGACCACACTGTCGCGAAGTTTTGCAAAGTAAATTCAAGGGAAAAACCCGGACTCAGCGCAATCTGCTTCGGCCGAAATGCTGTTTGGAGCATCCAAACCAGCGGCACGAGCCACAGCAGCGCGAAAAGGAAGAGGAGCCCCCGGCCCCAGGTGATCTTATTATACCGCATGGTATCGCCTGTCTTTCTGCTTCAATGATAGTGTATCTTTTTGTCCAATCCGAAAAAGTTCAACGCTGCGAACAACAGCAGCACCGCGATCATGACGACCGTCAAGGTCGAAGCCATCCCTTGATCCCAGAAGCTGAACGCCGTTTCGTAGATATAGTACAGCAGCAGGTTGCTCGCGTTGTTCGGCCCGCCCTTGGTCATGATCATAATGTGATCGACCAGCTTAAACGAATTGGTCAGCGCCACAATGGTGACGAACAAGGTGGTTGGCATGAGCAGAGGGAACGTGATTTTGCGAAAAATCGTCCATCGCGATACCCCGTCAACTTGTGCGGATTCATACAGGTCCAGCGAAATATTTTGCAGCCCTGCCAAATAAAAAATCATAAAATAGCCTGCTTCCTTCCAAATAACCATAATGACCATCGCCCACATCACAAGCTGAGACGAGCCAAGCATTTGCAGCTCCCCGACACTGATCATCTTCGTAATCCGGCTTAAGAGCCCGTACTGCGGCGTATAAATAAATAGCCAAATGTTTGCTACGGCAATCATAGGAATCATCGTCGGGTAAAAAAAGGCGGCGCGCACGAGACCGGTCCCGCGCATGGCTTTGTTGGCGAAGATCGCCATCACGATGGCTAACGCTATCGAGGTAGGTACCGTACCGATGGCAAACCACAGGTTATTGCCCATTACTTTCCAGAAGATCTCATCCTCAGCCAAGTGCTTGTAGTTGTCCAGCCCGATAAACATCGGGACCGGAGTGGCCAAATCCGCTTGGTACAAGCTCAGCTTGATCGTTTTGGCCATCGGGTAAAACGTGAATAGGAACAAAAATAAGAGCGAAGGCAGCAGCAGCAGCCAAGCAAAGGCGTTTGTTCTCCAATGTTTCTTTAACGCCGTAGCGCCCATACAGGAACCTCCTTCAGTAAAGCCGATCCATCGATAAGTGATTTGTCGAGCTGTGAAAAGAAAATGGGCTGCCGCCGCAAAGCGCAAGTATGAGCCGAAAGGCTTAGCCCCATGCAGCGGAACCCATTCCGAATGTTATTTGTTGAACGGAGCTAGCGCTTTGTCCGCTTCCTCCTGAGCCTTCTTCAACGCTTCCTCCGGCGTCGCCGCACCGGTCAGCGCTGCCTGCACCTGGTCATTCAGCGTCTTCATTACTTTCCCGTTGTTGTGTGTGGACAGCTCGGCCGCCGAATATTGCAGCTGGTCACGGGCAACAAGTGCCGCAGGGAAGTCAGCCGCGTACTTTTTCATACGGTCCGTATCGTATGCGGATTTCTTCACTGCTACATACCCGGTGTCAATACTCCATTGCGCCGCACGCTCGGTCTCGGTCATGAACTTGACGAATTTCCAGGCTGCATCCTGCTTCTTCTTGTCGATGTCCTTGAAGATGTAGAAGTTGCCGCCGCCTGTCGGACTGCCGAAGCTTGTATTTTTCGGCAAGAAGCTGACGCCGAAATTGAATTTGGCGTTCTTTTTCACATTGGACAGGTTGCCTGTCGTATGGTACATCATAGCCGTCTTCCCTTCCAGGAAGTCGGAAGGCACTGTTCCCCAATCGGTTACTCCCTCCGGCATCACTTTGTCCTTATGGGACAAGTCGTACCAATACTTCAAGCCAGCAACGTTCTCAGGTGTGTTGAACATGACCTTTTTGCCGTCCTCGGTCATCAGGTTTTTGCCGCTTTGCAGGGCGAAGGTTTGAAGCATCCAGTAGCCATAGCCTGTCACCGGAATTTCCAGTCCCCAGGTGCCGTTCTTGGTCAGCTTTTGGGCGTATTCCTTCATTTCCGCCCATGTCTGAGGCGCCTTCTCCGGGTCGAGACCCGCCTGCTTGAACATATCCTTGTTATAGTAAAGCACGATGGTGCTGCGCTGGAACGGAATGCTGTAGGTTTTGCTGCCGGTTTGGGAATTCGCCATAAATGCCGGGTAAAAATCGGACAAATACTTGTCCCCGCCCTCTTTGGCTATGTAATCGTCCAGCGGAATGACCGCGTTCATGTCCAGCAGGCTGAACAGCTCCGTCGATTGCAGCACTGCTACATCTGGCGGGTTTTTGCCTTGTACGCCCGCTTGTGTTTTCACTGCAGTATCTGCATAGCTGCCTGTATATACCGGCTTCACGGTAATATTTGGATTTTGCTTCGTGAACTCTTGCGCCATCAACTCAATGGTTGCCGTCAATGGACCGCCTACCGCGATAGGGTAATAGAAGGTCAGCTCGACTTTTTCGTCTGCTTTCGTTTCACTAGCAGGCGCGGTTGACGCTGCCGGTGGCGCTGCCTGCTTGGAAGTTGTGCCTGTTTGCCCGCAAGCCGCCAAGGTAGAGCAGCAAAGCGCGAGGCTAATCATTTTCTTCATCATGGAACTCATGGTATCTCTCCTTATACAATGAATTAGGTGCATGCATAAGCCCCGCTTCACTTTTGTCTATTCCCACTGTAACGGACAAGTGTAAACATGTGATTAGGACTGTGTGAAGACAGGGTTAAATATCGATCTCATTTTCACTTAACGCTTTAGCAATAACAGGTCACTCAGCGCATCCCATACGTAGTCCGGCTGTACCTGAAACTGGCGCAGCTGCGCCTTATCGGTGACACCCGTCAGCACTAGGGCGGTTCGCATACCGTTGGTAACCCCGAACATAATATCGGTCTCCAGACGGTCGCCGACCATTAAGCACCGTTCTGCGGACAATCCGCTCCGCTCCAGCACCATGGCGCCGTAATGAGGCGACGGCTTGCCGAGAATGACAACCGAAGCCGTACAGCTCGCCGCTTCAATCGCCTTCACAAGGGGCCATGTATCCGGGATTTCATCCCCGTCGATCGGACAGAACGGGTCCGGATTGGTTGCAATGAGCTCCGCTCCGTTGCGCACAGCTTTCATAGCCTGATGCAGCTTGTCATAATGAAAATGCATGTCCATACCAACAAGCACATGAGTCGCCTTCAACGGGTCTGCGGTAACCCGAATCTGCTGGGCTTCCAGTTCTTTCGTGAGTGCACTCTCACCGACTACGAATACTGTTGTACGCCTCCCTTGATCGCGCAGGTAAAGCGCTGAGGCATAAGCAGCCGTCATAATCTCGCCGACTTCCGCCGCAAGCCCCAGCCTCTGAAGCCGAAGGCTGCATTCAGCCCGCGTCCGGGTTGTCGTATTCGTCAAGAACAAAACCTGTTTGCCGGCTGCACGAAGCGCCCCCAATGTTTCCGGAACACCGGGAAGCAGCTGCTCCCCTAGCAGAATCGTTCCGTCCAAGTCAAAAAAATAGCCGTCAAATTCGTTCACATCCGGCAAGTTTCATGCAGCCCCCTCCCTAGAAGACAACACAAAAAACCCCCTATCCACCGAATAATACTCGTCCAAGCCAGTATTGGCCTGTACAGCTCTCATCCGGTGCATAAAGGGTTTTCTCCTCGTCTCGTACCCTTGCATCTATTCATCTTGCTTCTTGCTTACACTATAAGTATAAACGACCACTGTTATCGCAAAATCAAGGGAAAGTGAAGGATTTGTAAAAGTGCATCCCCGACTTCAGCATCTGCATTCCATTAATTGATAAAGCCTGCCTTGCCCAAGAAGCGTTTCAATAGCACAGCCGATTGCGCCCGGGTTGCAAAGCTGTGCGGATCGATCGTATCGGGTGTCATGCCGTTCATTAATCCGGCCTGCAGCGCCGCAGCCACGTCGGCCTTGGCCCAGCCGATCTGTCCGGCATCCTTGAACGCCGCCAGCATTTCCTGCTGCTTCGCTTGGGTCATTCCAGTCTCGAGCCCCACGTTGCGAAGCGCGCGGACCATCATGGCCGCTTGCTCCTCCCGCGTAATTTCACGGTTTGGACGGAACGTTCCGTCCTCGTATCCGCCAAGCAAGCCTGCGGTTGCAGCCGCTTCAACTGCTTCCGCATACCAATCGTTCGCCGCCACGTCGCTAAAGCCGGACTTGTTCGTTGCTGCAGCTGCGTCAAGCCCCAGCGCCCTTACCAGCAGTGTCGCAAACTCCGCACGGGTAATGTGACGGTCTGCGTCAAAGCGTTTCTCGTCGACACCATCCACAACAAGCTTATTGGCTAACAGTTCGATGTCATTCTTCGCCCAATGCTTGTCCAAATCGGAGAATGCCTTATGATTCTCGATAATCATAAACGCAGCTTGGTCTCTGCCGCCTTTCAACATAGCTGTCATTTGACCGTCTTTCATCGTGAACACAGCCGGAACAAACCGCAGTTGATGGCTTACCGGAACCAGCTGCACGACGGTCGCATTGCCTGGAACAACGGCTTGATCCAGTTTGATCTCTTTTACTGCCGTTTGGGTATTCATAGCAATCGCCACCGATTTCCCTTCCTTAGTAGCAGCTTCCACATCAAAGCGTACCGCTTCCGTCAATGGCTTGCCTCCAGCTGCTGCTGATAGCTTCTGTAAATCGGCAGCTTCCGTTCCTCCCTGCTTATTGGCTGTAAAGCGGATCCATACATTCTCAATCCCGGTTCCAAGTTGCTGGGCAATAGCATCCAGCTTCAATCCCGACAGCGGGATCGTATAGGAAGTCCGTTCTCCGGAAAGCTGCAGCGTTTTACCGCCAGCCTGAGCAGCCTCTGTAAGCCCTGATGCTGCAAACTCTACGGAATGGCCTGTAAATTGCACTTGTACTTTGTCGTGGGCGCCATAGGCTCGCTTCAGCTCATCTGCGTTCGCTGTCCCTTCCATAGCTGCCACAACCTGAACGGCAGGTGTTGATGCAGACGAGTCGCCGCCAGGAGTTGTTGTGCCGCCCGAGTGACTGTGTCCGCTTCCGGTGCTGCTGCCGGAATCACCATCATCGCTACCGGAATCGCCACTGTCACCGCCTCCGGTGTTGCCGCCGTCACCGCCTCCGGTATTGCCACCGTCACCACCTCCGGTATTGCCACCGTTACCGCCTCCGGTGTTGCCGCCGTCACCGCCTCCGGTATTACCGCCGTCACCGCCTCCAGTGTTGCCGCCTGCCACTTGAATTGCGATAGGCTGCGTATAAATATCGTAAACGTTGCTTTCATCCAGCGAAGCCGTGTATCTCAACAGCACATGAGCAATCCCTGCTTTCCTGGCAGTCACATTCGATCCGTTCACTTCGACTGTATCTTGTCCTCCGATCACAATTACGGCCGGCTTCACGTTCGTTTCTGTTCCTTTGTAAGATTTCACTATAGCGGATACATCTACACTTCCGTCTGCCGCAAGTTCATATTTGTCCTTCTCAGGACGAATGGATGCTGCCCAATCGGAAGCCCATAGGGAGTAATCCGTTGTGATGCCGAAAGCACCCATTTTCATAAATTTAATAAAGTCGCTCTTCTTGTTGAAGGTCCAGGGAGAAATGACGAGTCCCCGGTGCTTCGAGGCCTCCATAAAGTTAGGTCCTATCTCTCCGTAACCAGGGTTGTACGAAGCATTAATGCCTTGAAGCGCCTTTAATGTCTCACGAAGCGATTTCTTTACGTTCGTCTCATTCGCATAGCCGCCGCCGAGCAAGCCAAGCGGCATTTCCGGCATCAGCGCCGACATCCGCTTCAGCTGATTCAGGTCAAATGACATCGTATTAACGATCCCAACGGCATTTTTATCTTTCAACAGCTTAACATAAGCGTCGACCGCCGCCGGTGTTGCTGTCTTGATTTCAGCCATCACCATCGCGCCGTACTCATTAGCCAGATCAATCTGCTCATCCAGCGTAGGTATTTTGACATCCGGATAACCGGCGGGATACGGCTTGTTGGCATTAAGCTGTTTCAGCTCCGCCAGCGTATAATTTTCAATGTTTCCAGTACCGTTCGTCGTCCTTTCCAATGACCCGTCATGCAGGATTACAATATGTCCATCCTTGGAAATGTACATATCATTCTCAATAAATTCAGCGCCGGCTTTTAAGCCCTCCCGATTGCTCTCGATTGTATTTTCAGGAGAGTTCGCAGGCATTCCCCGGTGAGCTATGATGTAGGGTTTGCGGATCAGCGTCGTGTTATTGGAATACACCTTGAGCGCTTTCCAAGCCGCTTCCGGTGCAGCGGTCACAATGCCGTTGACGCCGGACGTAATCATTTGATGCATTTGGACTGTGGATTCCGGCTCCGAAGCCGTCATTCCTGCTTTAGTCCAAACCGTAATCATCCGCTGCTGCAAATAAGCGACGTTATCTCTCGAAGCCAGCTTTTGCGGCAATATCGCGATTCTGGCTTGGGCAGCAGCCGTTTGACTACGGATATCCAGCAGCTCCGCTTTCGTCAGCTTATCGTTGGCACTGAAGTCGAGAATGCCCCTGGTACTCGGGTAAGCCGTCCGCGCCCTTTGAATCAGTGCTGCTTGATCGGAAATGATATCCGCATCCTCCCAGCCTTGATCCGCCAAAAATGCCGTCAATTGATCCACGGTTGCGGCACCCGTTACATAAAAAGCAGGAATCATACGCCCGTCAATCGCGTTAAGAAGCGTGTCCAGGCTGCCAATCGTCTTTTGACCGGAGTTGTCGGTTACCTTCAACCCTTCCGTCACATGGAAAATGACGGTGGATGGAAGCATCGGCTGATTCAGCTTCACCAAATCATCGGTGCTTTGAATGTCCGTTACAATGGAAGCCGCCATAGCGATCTTCGTGTCAGGCTCCTGCACATCCGCGAAATGTCCGTTCGGAAGCGGCGGAAGTGCATCCTGCTGCAGCGTGACGCGCAGATTGTCGAGTCTCATTGTACTTCCGTTGGACTGCAAACCGATTTCGCCTTTCGCATAGGCAGTGGCCGCATCTGTATCGATAATGACCTTATTATTAATCGATTCCTGAACCCTGCTGCCGTAAGCTTTCACCGTATAGTGATACATTTTGGCCGAATCAATCGCTTCCGTATTGGAAGCCCGATCGATGACGTTCCAAGCGTTAGCCGGTGTTCTCTCCGCAAATTCGACGCCATTGGCTGCGGTCGCATCTTTTCTTACCGCCATTTGGTAATAAGGGTAATCGTGATTTTGAATTCGGAACATCAGGGAATGCCATCTTGCCGTATCGTTAGCCGCCAAATGGGTAACATCGGCTTCAATCTTATAGTTTCCGAATAAGCCCAAATAGGAAGGGAGCAGAACCCGGGAGGGGTTATCCGGTGAGGCTGCTGCATTGATTTCGAACGCCCCGTTCATTACAGCCGCTGCCGACGGTGTCGCTCCTTCCTTTCTTGTCCAGCCGGGAGGCATGGTTCCGTCAGGCAAAGCGTCGAAGCTTTCCTCATACAGCACATACTCCGCATCTGCCGCGTCTTTGGCTACGACGACCAGCGAGACTGCTGCATTATCCTTCGTTCCGGTGATCGTATAAATCCCTTTCTTGTTGATGATAAGCTGCCCACCGGATACGGCAGCATCCGGGCTGCTCGAGGTCCAGCTCAATTGATCTCCGGTTGTTGTGCCCGTCGTCAAATCGTTATACTCGGCTTTTAGCGTCACCTTGCTCAAATCGAGAGGCTGATGGGTGACTGCCAGCAAATAACCTTCGTCATGCTTCAAGGCAACTGTCTTCAAGCCGGTCAGAGAAGGCGTCACAGTAATCTCCTGCTTCGCTTCTGCGTTGGCATAGACCGCCTTTATCGTTACTTTGCCTGGCTTGAGCGGCACCAGCTGATTATTTATGATCTTAATAATGCTCTCATCCCCTGAGTACAGCTTCACGCGATCGGCTGCAACCGGCTCCGTAATTCCGTCGGAGTAATATACACTGCTTGTCACGGTCTGTCCGCCTGTCAGCGCCTCCAGTGTACTCGGCATCGTCACGTCAAACCGGTCAGCCGTAATTCGTGTCACCTTCACATTGTCGAACGAAACCTTGCTCTGGTCTGCCTGCAAGCCGATCTTCCCGCGCTCCAGCAGGTTGGTAGTAAAGCTCTTATCCATCAAAAGCGTATAAGCCGGGTCCGTCTTGGCTTTAATATATTCTTTTACATTGTTGTCGAACACGCGCACCTTCATCGTATAATACGTATTCATCGCGAGTGTCTGCCACGTTCCCGAAACCGGTGTCGGAGAAGCCCAGTTGTTATCCAGCATCCGATAAGCCAGCTCATAGGTGCCGTTGCGGCGAATCGCCATCTGGTCGTACGGATTTTTACCGTTTGCAGGCACGCGGAACATAATCGACGCCCATCTGGCATCGTTCACTACCGCCTCAAACCGCATATCCGCTTCGATGGCATAATTGTCCCATTGCACTGGAGCTGTAATCCGGCTCTGCTTGCCGGACGAGCTGCCATTGAAAGTCATTCTTCCATCACCATACGTATCCTTGACTACCGAGAACTCCGGACTTCCCGCATTCACATCGGAAATCCAGTTCGCCGGGATTTGCCCGGCTGGCACACCATCGAAATTTTCCTGCAGCAGCACCGGATTGACCGTCCCGGATACCGGGTTTGCTTCCACGAGGTTCAAGATACCGTATCCGGATGTATCGTTCCAAAAGGAGGAGGATTGGTAAGCGCTCCAGTAGCTTGACCGTTGTTCCGCCGCAGCTGTACCGTATCTATCCGTAACTCCGATCTCCATCCCCAGCTGTTTTTTCAAATTCGGATCGAAATTTAGCATATCCCACGGTATCGCTACTTCCGTAGACCAACCCGCAGGCGATTGGCTGATGGCCCGTAATATTTTTTTCTCGTCCTTCCCGCTGTGTCCGTTCAGCGCCGCACCGAAATGAAATTCCGGCGTGCTTGAATTAGGCTGGTATACAAGGCCGACCTGCATGTCGTCATTCTGATAAGGAGCGGATTGATGCAGCGTAGGATCAAGGAACACATTGATATTATCCTGCTCGAACCAATTTCCGGTTCCGTTATGTATCAAGCTGTCATCATCCGATTTCACACCGATATATAAGTACTGGTTGTCCCACAGTAGCCCGAATTTGGCGTCCTTAAACGTGCCTTGTCCGACCTGGACGGCCAGCGGTTGATCGACTTTCCACAAGCTCTCATCCAGCTTGCCGTCGATAACAGGAGCAGTTAACGTTTTGCGGACATCGAGCGATTTCCTGCCGGTATCCGCCGCTTGAGCGTGCGGAAGGGCCGCAATAGGCTGAAGAAGACCAGCGATCAGCGCAGTGACCGTAGCCATTCGTACGAGCTTGGTTGATGTTCTTTTCACGGGATCTCATTCCTTTTTTCTTATGATAGGTTCACGTAAAGCCTCTTACCGAACTGACGCCGCCTGGAATTTTTAAAAAGCTGCCCTATTTGCTTATCCGCCTCCTTTGCCTTTTACTCAACACAAAAAACCCTTTATCCAACACAAAACGAAAACAGGGATCCCTGTGACAGGGGCGTTTCCATCTGTTGCATAAAGGGTTTTCTCCTCGACTCGTACCCTCGTTATTCTTTTGTCCGTTACAAGTCCTACTCTACCAACGGTTTGTTATCGCTGCATCAACTAGTGTTGAAAAAATTGTAAATTTCCTTCCTCCCTAGGGACCCACAGATGCTTGCTGCCCATCGAAACCGCACTAGCCCCTGCCTGCAACGCAGTGTCAATCTCGCTGCGGTCTTGAATCAGCCCGCCGGCAATAATCGGCAATGAAATGCGGTTCTTCAATGTTGTAATGACGCGCGGAATCAGCCCCGGCATAATTTCCACCGCATCGGGACCGCTTTGTTCGATGTTCTGAATTCCATGCTCCAACGCCGACGTATCGATAAGAAAAAGACGCTGAATCGCCAGCAGCCCGTTCTTTTTGGCATGCTTGATGAAATGGCTTTTGGTAGAAATAATGCCTGTTGGCTTTACCCGCTCCGCTATAAATTTCATTACGATCGGGTCCCCGCCGAGCCCGTTAATGAAATCGACGTGCAAAAACACCTTTTTCCCTGCACGCTGCACTTGTGTGACATAATCCTCTACCGTAAATAAATCACCGGTCAGCAAAAATACCGCCAGCCACTCGCCACGGCAAGCTGCCGATAAATCCTCCGGTCTGCGCACAGCCGGAATGATTCTATCGTTGCCCCAATAATTGTGCAGTTCATGCTTCAAAGTATACCGCTCCCCCTTCGTTCCCATAACTCAAATTTGTTATCCTGTATCTAACTTAACAAATGATTGTTATTGGAACGTTAAAAGGGCAGAAAAAAGAGTGAAAATTTCGACTTCAATCAAATCTGATTAGCCAAGCATTCCGTCGGTCCCTTATTGAGATAAAGCAAAAAGACCCCGCACCCGAAATGGAACCAGCTTTCGGGGCTGCTGGGTCTTTGCCTCTTGCGCAGTTGTCTTAACCGGCTGCACAACCGGCAAGCTGTAAGCGGAGCCGCTTCCATTCAGGTTACGGCCGATAACCGTGATTTCGCTGATTGTCACCGTGATCAATCATGCCGTACGCCCCGCTTCGCTCATTTTTTGTTAAATAACATGGATAACAAGCTGACCCGGAGCCATTCCTTCAGAGTAGGCGGATAATACGACACGGCCTCTTTCTCCTGTAAACCGGAGGACCGTACTGACACATCCCCGATACATATGCATCCAATGCCTGTCGTAGGCTTCACTCGAGCAAAGATCCCCGTTATCAACAGCAACGATCTCAGCCGGCCCGGTTACACGAAAACTGACTTTTGAACTCTCCCGGAATACCGGTATGTCCCCGCTGTCCTTGGCACGAACGGTAAAGAATGTATGGTAGCCCTCTTTGGCTTCCAGACGGAGCTCTTCTGAATCAAAACCAAGCTTTACGGCAGGCCCTGCAGTTTTCAACGTATACGTGCATACCTCTTGCCCGCTAATATAACCTCTGACCGTTATAGTTCCCGGTGAATAGGGAAGAAAGCCTGTGATCATTCGATTGGGATAGGAGGATGGTTTATTGACATAGAACGGTTTGCCGTTCAAATCGACGGTGACTTCTTCACAGTTCGTTGCGATCATATAAGGAATCACCGTCTTGTTAAACTGCGGAAAGTTCCAATGGCTTGCGTATCTTGGGGCATCCCAATGTTCCTTGGCCCCTTCGTCCTGCAAAGAATAGTCCATCACAGCCAAATAGACCATCGGTTCCTCTGTCCAATAGCTTTGATAGAGGTAGGAAAGCGGCTTACGCTCGTTGTTCGTCCAGAACAAGGAGCCTGCCCATCCTTTGGCAGGATACCCCATGGATTCGCCCAAATAATCGATGCCTGTCCAAAGCATGCCGCCTATGACATAATCATGCTTTTCCACATCCATCCATGGGACTTCCTCACTGAAATTTTGCATCTGATCCGGATGCCCCCTGAAATATTGGAAGGTCTCCGTTCCCAATATCAACTTATCAGGAACGGCCTTATGGATGGCCGGGTACCATTGCTCCTGATAATTACAACCGATTACGTCGACAAGTTCAGCAATCCTCCGGATGCGCTCCACTCTTTCATCGGAATTATAGATTTCCGTATCGCTCACTTCATCTACGAACTGTTGAATATCCTTCACCTTGGAAAGATCCACGTTACTCTCGTATTTAAAGTGGGGGTTCATGGCATAAGAAACCGGTCTGGTATCATCAAGCGTCACAAGATGCTCCTTAAGCATTTTCAAAATCTTGAGCATGGATTCCTGCCCTTGGTTTTCAACTTCGTTTCCAACGCCCCACATAAAGATAGACGGATGGTTCCGATCCCTTCTCACCATACATTCCAGGTCGCCTTGCCACTCCGTCTCAAAGTACCTTCTATAGGAACCGCCGGTCCATTTATCAAACGGCTCTTCGTATACAAGCATTCCCAGTTCATCACATAGATCCAGAAGCTCCGATGCAGGGATGTGGTGAGCCGTTCGAATAGCATTACACCCCATGGCCTTGAATTGTAGCAGTCTCTCCTTCCAGATTTCCGATGGGACGGCAACTCCCAGGCAGCCTGCATCCTGATGAATGCAAAATCCCTTGATCTTCGTCATTTTGCCGTTGATAAACATCCCTTTGCCTGCAATCATTTGGATGTCTCTTACTCCAATCCGCAACTCATACGTATCTACGACTTGATTTCCTTCATACAGTGACAGTTCCAATGGATATAAATGCGGCTGCTCGGGACTCCACAGCTTTACCTGCGGGATTTCAATGCGGATCGTCCCGTTCTCAGATTCACCAGTCATGCGCAAAGCTCCATCTGAAATACATGCTTTTACCAAGGAGGAGACCCCTGTCATGATGGTTACTGCACCCGTATCCCCATGGATGGCTGTTTTCACTTGAATGTCTTCCGGCTTCAGGTGGTGTTTGTTGAGTTCAAGAAGCTTCACGGTCCGGTATATGCCTGCCCCCGAATACCATCTGTCTGCCGGGAAGGAAGTGTTGTCCACCTTAACCAGAATCAGATTGTCTCCTGGATGAATGTAATCCGTTATATCCAGCGTAAACCGGGAATAGCCATATTTTCGTCCGCCCGCTTCTCGGCCGTTCACCCATACCGTACTGTTCTCGTAAACTCCATCGAATTGCAGCTGGTACACATACCCCTCCCTTATCTCTTGAAATACAAGATTTCTCCTATACCAACCGATTCCCCATCTGTCCCTGAATCCTTGAGCTTCCCCCTGCTTCATATTCCGGTTAATGGGTGCGTGAATAGCCCAATCATGAGGCAGGTTGACCGCTTCGAAGTTAGAATCTTCAGGCTCTTTTAACGTAAATTCCCATCCATTCATTAATTGGATCTCGTTCCGGCTCATAATGAATATCATCCTTTCGTTGCCGTCGTGGCGATTTCTTTGTTATATTCAAATTATAGAGTTCAATAATCAGCCGAACAATCTAACAATTTTAAGTATCTTATCAAAATATTAAGGTGATCTAATGATTAAGAGACGCATACCTATCATTACGGAATCCGATAAGGAACTCCCCTATTATCTTGTAGATGTGGGATCCAATTGGAATCAGGAGCATGTCGTACGTCCGAATGGATATTTGTATCAGTGGATTCAGTGCATTGAGGGAGAGGGGGAGCTTCTGACGGAGGGACGAACCTTTCGAGTGAAGGAAGGTATGGCGATGCTTTTGTTCAAAGGAACCCCCCACGAGTATTATGCCATTAGTCCTTCCTGGATTGTAGATTGGATGGTTTTCGACGGTCATCAAGTAGAAGACTTTTTAGTGAAAACGGCCGGGATTACAAAATCCGGTGTGTTATATATATCCAGGCCCGATATGTTTTTATCCAAAATTCAAAGTGTGCTGGACATTGAACAATCGGATTCCGCTTTAAAAAGCATCCAATGCTCCAGCGTGATCTATTCCCTACTCACGGACTTGTTGCAGTATACCTCTGTAAATCCTAACAATAGCGCGTCTAATCTGCATTTCAAGCTTAAGCCATTATTCCTTTATATTGATCAAAACTTTAATATGCCTCTCACTTTGGAAGCCATGGCTGAGATTACCGGAATGACGCCGCAGCACTTATGTACCGTATTTAAAAAAGCAACGAATATAAGAATCTTCCAGTATATTAATTCCGTTAGAATTAATAAAAGCAAGGAGCTCCTCTTGCAAAACCCGCAGATGCATATAAGGGAGATTGCCTTTTTGTCCGGTTTTGAGGATGCGAACTACTTCAGCTACGTCTTTAAACAGCTGGAGCATTTAAGTCCCAGCCAGTTCAGAAGGATCCATCATTAAGAGGAACTAGATCCGCAAGTGAAGCAGCAATCTTCTTTGAAATGTAAAAAGAGCAGATAAGACCTTTCTCTTATCAGCTCTTTTTGCTACCTGTTCCACTCCCCGTTCACAACGGGTTTGATGATGGATGATTATTTCTTTACCTTTGCATACCATTCTCTGGCACGCTTCGTAACCTCTTCACCACCCGATTTGTTCCACTTGTCTACGAATTCATCAAATTTGCTGATCGGGTACTGCCCGAGAATAATCTTGGTGGCATATTCCACGTACAGTGTACGATTGTTGATGTCCGGGAATCCGTCGTACACACTGGCTGGCATACCGTCACCGGCAATGACCTTAGCATACTTCTGAGCTTCCTGCATGTTTCGGTTCACCTGATTAATAGCCCACATTCTGTCTTCCGAGGCTGTATTCTTATTCAGATCCATCATGAAATCGAGAGTAGATATTTTGGAATATGGATCAAGAATCAAGTTTTCCTGTGTGCTTTTGTCATCCGGAAGTTTAGCCGGCTTGCCGTCCTTTACCGTATGGTGCATGCCCTCTACGCCAAGATACAGCGGGATCCAATTCTTTTTATCGTACATGTTGTTCAGCAGCTTCAGGGTTGCCATCAATTTCTTCTGATCCTTGTTATTCTTGACGACCCAGGCAGGCGGCTGAAACCTCTTCCACGTGTAGAAGCCCTTATAGCCCGCGACCTCCGGTACTGGGAGAACGGAAAATTCAGCCTTAACGCCGGTGTTTTTAAACAGATTTTCTAAAGGCAAATAGCCGGTTTCTACCCAATGGAAATAGTTGCCTCCTTTATTCGCCTCCACCTTGCCGTCCCATTTGGCCTTGTCGTTCAGGAGCGTTTCCTTATCCAACAAACCGTCCTTATACAGCTTAGCGATAAACTCCAAGGCGGCCTTCATATTCGGAGTTACTGCAGAATAAGTCAGCTTCCCGTCATATAGGTCCCAATCCGGATATCCTTCGAACATGGCCACCCCATACATGGCGAACAGATGGTCCATCCAGCGCGCCTCCTGACGGCCTCCCGTGGGGAGCTCATCCTTCTGGCCGTTGCCATTAGGATCCTTGTCCCGGAAAGCCTCCAGCACCTTGACGTAGTCGTCCTGAGTCTTCGGCATTGTCATTCCCAACTTATCGAGCCAATCCTTGCGAATCAAGCCGGCGTATCTGCCGTAGTCCACCATACCCGGGATGTAATAAATTTTCCCCTGACCGGTAGGGTCATTAGCCTTGACCACATCCCACATTTCCTTCGGAATAGCTTGCCATAGGTTCGGTGCATATTTGGGCAGCAGCTCCGTCAGATCGGCAATCGCGCCATTTTTTGCCAAGCTGTCTTCGATGCCCTGCTGGGGCAGGAACAGGTCCGGCATTTCGTTTGCAGCGATCTTCAGGTTCAGCTGATTCAGATAGTTGGTGCCCCCGTTCCACTCCACGTACGGATGGATGACACCGACACCAAGCTTTTCCTTATACAATTCATACAGCTTACTTCCTTTGGTGATCGGTTTGTAACCGATGTTGGTACCCCATACTTCAATGTCGACAATCTCATCAGCATTGGCGGTCGGGCTCTGAGTCGACCCTTCCGAAGATTTCGTGTTTCCGCTGCAGCCAGTGACTGCCGTAATTGCGAGGACGCCTGCCGCCGATAATAACCCCATTTTTTTAAAATTCATGTTTCGATCCCCCTCGTAATGAATGTGTGAGGCTTCTAATTCCCTTTACGGTGCCAATCATGGGTTGCTCAAGAATTTGAATCCGCTTACATTGATACTATACAACTGGAGGTTAAGACGCTCAATTGGGCATTTTTAAGTTTAAACAAGGGCATTTTTAAGAATTTATTCAAGCAGGAAACATTATGATACCGGGTTGCAGACATAGCGAAACGGCCTCAATCCACTGGGAAAGGGACGAGGCCTGTTGATATGGCATATAAAGAAAATGGATAGGGAAATCTAATCACTGCATCGAATGGAACAACTCCAGTTTGGCATACATATCTTCCAAAATAAACCGAACATCGATGTCTCGATATACCCTGATTCGTCTCTCCGATTGATAATGGACGTAGGTCATATCCGGAGATACGCGAGGTGCGGGCTTCAAATCGTAATCATAAGGCTGATCATGCATCAGCAATCCTACCGCCGGGGAATCTCCAAGCGTCCACATTTCCCCCTTAGGCCAGCTCGGATTATTTGCCCATTTTTGATTGGTTTCCAGCAATTGTTGATATAAATATCGGCCGATGGCGCCGCATGGCTCCACTCTCCGTTTTAATTCTGCGATGCTGACGCGCATTTTGCAGTATACGTTTCTAGGAATCTGCCATAACGGGATCGGAGAGTTGAACACAACGTTCGCAGCGTGAATGTCGTTCCTTAAGTTGAAATCTGTCCCACCCTCCGGCCAAGCTCCACCTCCGATCCATACCGCTGTCAAACGGTCGGCAATCGCCGGATTCATGAGATAAGCCGCAGCTAGATCGGTGATGGCCCCAAGGAAAATGACGAACAAAGGCCTCTGATCATCGGACATGGCTTCTCGCACAATACACTTCGCCCCCTCGGACATGACCGGCATTCGCTCGTCTTGCATGGCACGATCCGCTCCACGCAGAACAGAATACTCTCCCGACATACCCATTAGATCCAATAGGAGTTCGATTTCCTTCACACTGTCCAACATCGAGGTTTGGCTTCTCTCCTCGCCAAAATGAGCGCCAATCAGACCTTTCACCATAAACTGAGGCGTTAACAACGCATGAACGATTGCATACTGGTCGTCCGCTTCGTTCTTGGCGTCACTGTTCACGATCAAACGGATCCTTTTGGGGTCCGGCACATCGTATAGAAGTTTCATAATCGCACCTCACTGGATGACATTTCGCTACTTCCGGCAATTCCATTTTATATGATGCTTTTCACCTTGACAGGCCCGATGAGTCCGCTTGGTTCCTGCTGAGCAAAGGAAGACAAGAAGTCACGCTGATCTTTCACTAGCGTATTCGTAACTTCGATGACAAGCTTGTTGCTGCCCTTCTTTAGACTGCCTATCTGTATGTGATAAGGAGGACAGATGCGCACCCCGGCCTGTTCGCCGTTTACCCATACCTCTGCTGTCTCGTAGACCTCGCCCAAATCCAATAGAGCCTGGCTTGCGGATTCGCTCCACTCAAATTCCGTTTCATACCGGAAGGTGCCCGTAAACCGTGGTAAATGGTCAGGCCTGCTCATGTTCACTAAGGCCGTCAGTTTTCCCCACTCCGTAAAGTGAGGGTAGCTCTCTGCATTCGCTGTGGAAACAGTCCAATCGCCTTGGAGCTCTAAAGACGTTCCAATTGTATGCGGCGGGTGTGCTGCATACCCTTCAAGATCAATTCCATGCAGAAGGACGATAGATTCATACGGATGCAGGACAAGCTGTACCGCCGTTGCGTCCCTCTCCCTTTCCACATTTAATAGGATCAACCGATTTAGGAAGGCATCATAAGCATAGACATCACCCTGAACGGGCAAAACAATCTCCGTGCTGATCGGTTGATTTGGATGTTCATTAAAGAACATAAACACATCCAAACCATCATGAACATAGTGATAGTTCCGAAGATAAGGCTGGTATTGGTCAACTCGAATATCATAATGTCCGTCCGCAATAAGGTCTTGCGCCAGGCAGTCCAGAGCTGCAAGCTTCACATTGCGGTGATTGGCAAGACAAGCCAGTTCGGCAGAAACATCGCTGCCCTCACTCGATCGCAGCGGCAGCCCGTCAACAAAACGAACAACTAGTCCTTGTTCGGCAAACCGGACCAAACGCTGAATCATCGCCGCCGGAAGCGCTTCTGCATAGGGCACGATCAGGCACTCGTAATCCTCGCCATTCACAAGCAGCTTGTTGTCCTCTACGATCCCCGTTTCCAAAAGCACATCGATGGGGAGAACGTCGCAGTCAATCTGATGCTGCATTAATTTTTTCACGGGTTTATGAAAATACATCGCCTCCCCGGACCATTCGGCCTCAGCATGGTACACGACCGCCGCGGTCGCCATATGTCTTCCTCCTGAGATTAAGTGACTGATCCGATTCATATAGCGATTCAAATGCTTGTAGTAACGGTACTGCGGATTTTGCCCGCTCGCATACATGTGCGGAGGACAATCCGGGTCCGGAAAAGCTTTTTGAGTAAAGGCATGCGGGACAAAATAGTTTACACCGCGAACGAGCATATGGTCTGTGAGCCATTTCATCAGCTTTAAGCCTTCCGTCCAGCCATAGGCTCCATACAATTCGCACATCGTCCGGCCTTGTTTCTTCGGATCGATGTGTCCAAGAGATACGCCAAGCTTGGCGAGACCATAGTGGTAAAATTCGCTATCCGTCTCACCACTCGTTGGCTGGCGGAAAGACATTTCATCGAAGCCGGGAACGATCTGCCACAGCACCACATCGAGCCCTGACATGTCTTGCCCCCAGAGCGAGCGGAAGAAGTGTCCGGTGCTGGGACCGAGCCTTGCGTGAACGTTGTTGTCTTCAAGGACATGTCCGATGTATTCTACTCCGCGGGCTCTGCACCATTCTCCGATTTGACTGCAGAAGCTTTCCGCGTAGAGCTTGCTGACGATATTCATATAATGATACCGTACCCTATTCGACCGTTCTCCTTCATCATGCCAGAGGAGATGCAAATGCTTCCGATAATCAGGCCCCAGGGCTTCCTCCAGCAGGGCCGGCATGTCCCGGCTCCAGGGAAGCGGAACCCCCTGCTTTCCGGGTTTCGAGTTGAAATCGAACGTTTTCTCGTCATTGTAAAACCCGGGTTCATCCGAAAAGAAACCAACGAATGTCTTTCCGAAATCCGCTTTGTACCGATCATAAAAAGCCTCATATACCGTATTGAGCAAAATCCGCACGGAATCCCGATCCAGCGGGTTCAAATAATCGGCCTGCTGTTTGCTGCCGCCATCCTTATTCTCCGAAATAACGAATATGCGCCAATATCCTTCTGGGATATCCCAGTATAAGATGCCCTCTTGTACAAGTTCGGTTAAGTCCATCGAGTCATCGGTTAATGATCCGCTAGACGGATCTCGACGTACCGCGACTACGGAAATTAGCTTGTTCCGACCGCTCGCATTGTGACTCAGCGAGATAGTCGGCCGAAGTCCATGCAATAGCAGAGTATCCACCAGCAGAGATGTACCTTGGGCAGGACCGATGGTATCGATATATCGTTCTCCCAGGAACATGCGATGAAGCTCTTCCGGAGCCTCCTTCACCTTGCCTGCCGCATGACCCGTCGGAAAATGATCGTCATCGAGCATCCACACCTTCATGCCTCGGTTCCGGGCTTCCTCCATAATGATGTCCATGTCCTTCCACCATTTCGGTCCGAGAAAATCAGGATGTGGTCGCGCCTCCACGCAAACGGCCCCGATTCCGGATTCCTGAACACGGGCCATCTCCTCCCGAATTGCCTGTTCCTCCTCGCCGTGCTGCCAGAGAAAAGGAAGGATATAATTATGCTCTTGCCCCTCGAGTACTTCTCTAATTCGATTTCTCATGTGTTAGCCCCCCTATTATTGAAACATCCGCCCGACTTCGAATCGAAGCAAGGCGGATTGTGCTTGATCAAACAATTATTTCTTCATTTTTGCGTACCAGTCTCTCGCGCGCTTTGTTACTTCTTCGCCACCCGATTTGTTCCACTTGTCTACAAATTCGTCGAACTTACTGATCGGATATTGTCCAAGGATAATCTTGGTTGCGTATTCGATATACAAAGTTCGATTGTTGATGTCCGGGTAGCCGTCGTAGACACTTACCGGCAAGCCATCGCCAGCAATGTGCTTGGTATATTTCTGAGCTTCTTGCATATTTTTGACGGTCTGATCAATCTCCCACATATCGTCTGCCGATGCAGTACTCTTAAGAAGATCGATTGTAAAATCAAGGGTCGCCAGAGGTGAAGCCGGATTAAATAACCCAATATTCTCCTGTGTGCTCTTGTCATCCGGAAGTTTGACAGCTTTGCCATCCTTCATCGTATAGTGCATTCCTTCTACACCAAGGTACAGATCCTTCCAATTCTTCTTGTCGTACATATTGTTAAGCAGCTTCAAAGAAGCCATCAGCTTCGTCTGGTCCTTACTGTTTTTGATGACCCATTGCGGGGACATCCTTCTTTTCGAAGTATAGAAACCTTTATAGCCCGGGACTTCCGGTATCGGAAGTATAGAGAACTGGGCCTTCACGCCCGTGTTCTTTTGCATAGCGTCCAAATTAAGATTGAGCGTTTCTACCCATTGGAAGTAGTTACCTGCCTTATTCGAGTTCACTTTGCCCTCCCACTTGGGCTTGTCGTTCAAAAGGGATTCCTTATCCAATAATCCGTCCTTGTACAATTTGGCAAGGAATTCCAAGGCGGCTTTCATATTCGGCGTTACTGCGGAATAAGTCAGCTTGCCGTCGTACATATCCCAATCGGGTTGGCCTTCGAACATGGCCACACCGTACATAGCAAACAAATGGTCCATCCAACGGGCTTCTTGACGCCCCCCGGTAGGCACCTCATCCTTCTGTCCGTTTCCATTGGGATCCTTATCCCGAAATGCTTCAAGAACTTTTACATATTCCTCTTGCGTCTTCGGCATTTGCAAGCCCAGCTTGTCCAGCCAATCCTGACGAATCATGCCAGCGTATCTTCCGTAGTCCACGACCTGAGGAATATAATAAATTCTTCCCTGCCCGGTAGGGTCGTTTGCTTTGACAACCTCCCAAACATCCTGCGGAATGTTATTCCATACATTCGGCGCATATTTCGGCAGCAGGTCGGTCAGATCGGCGATAGCGCCGTTTTTGGCCAAGCTGCTTTCGCTGCCGTTATAGGGCAGGAACAAATCGGGCATTTCGTTTGCGGCGATCTTCAGATTCAACTGGTTCAAGTAGTTGGTGCCTCCGCCCCATTCTACATACGGACTGATCACGCCGACGCCCAGCTTCTCCTTAAGAAAATCATAAGTCTTACTGCCTTTGGTGATGGGTTTGTAGCCGATATTGGTTCCCCATACTTCAATATCGACAACTCCATCCCCCGACGCTTGGTTCTGACCTGATGTTGAATCTGCTGAGGAATTCGAGTTTCCGGCGCAGCCGGTTACAGCAGTAATCGCAAGGACACCTGCCGCTGATAATAACCCCATCTTTTTAAAATTCATGTGTTGTTCCCCCTTATATCGTAATGATCGTTTATGTGATCTTGCCTTTAAACCGAAAATGTCGTATTACCCCTTTACCGAGCCAATCATGGCTCCTTTGACGAAGTATTTCTGCAAGAATGGATAGACCAAGATAATGGGGATAATAGCAAAGATAACGGTCGCTGCTCTTAAAGTCCGCTCATTGAAGTTTAGATCACTCGTAGAAACAGCACCCGCCATGATCACATTGTCGTCGGTGATGAACTGCCGGATCTTGATCTGTAGCGGGAACCAGTCCGGATTTTGCAAGAAAAGGAGCGGATGTTGAAACTGGTTCCACAGCACGACACCATAGAATAAAGCAAGAGTCGCTAGCACTGCCTTGGACAACGGAAGGACGAATTGGAACAGCATCCGGAAATATCCGCAGCCTTCAAGAAAGGCGGCTTCCTCCAATTCCTTGGAAAATCCCTTAAAGAAAGTTCTCATGATAATCAAGTTGAACGGATTCAAAATATGCGGCAGGACCAGGACCAGCGGGTTATTGTAAAGACCAATGCCGCGGACCGTCAGAAAGTAAGGTACAATGGGTGCCTTGAAGATCATCGCGATGACCACGCCGACCATAATGACGGGCCCCCAGCTAAACTCTTGTTTTGACAGCGGGTACGCCAGTAAAGCGGTCATTAGCAAAGCGAGCACAGTGCCGATCACTGTCGAGCCGAGCGTCAGGAAGAACGACTTCCATAGGTCGGGACGGTCGATGATATGTCCCCAAGAGGCAAACGTAAATTGTTTCGGCCAGATGGTGACCAGGTTCATATCGACTGCGCTTTTGGAACTGAACGATGTCGAGATCACGGACAGGAGCGGTATGAGCGCTATGATAGACAGTAGGATGAGAACGACTGTAATTGTTGAAACAAATATTTTTTCCCCTCTGGATTCAAACATATCTACCAGAGCCCCCCATCCGAAACTTTCTTTGACATCTTATTGAAGATGAATACCAAGACAAATCCAATCACGGACTGAAATAAACCCACCGCCGTAGCGAAGCTATATTGCGCCTGCTGAATTCCTGTTCGGAACACATACGTGTCGAGAATATCTCCTACACTGTAAGTCATAGGAGTGAGCATGTTGAACACTTGATCAAAGCCCAAATCCAAGAAGTTACCGATTTCAAGCAGGAACAGCACCAACACAGTAGGTAAAAGAAGCGGAAACGTAATGTGACGAATCTGCTTAAACTTGGATGCACCGTCAATCATTGCTGATTCATAAAGCTGAGGATCTATTGCACTGATCGCAGCCATGTATACCACAGTTCCCCAACCGGCATCCCTCCATATAGATGCAATCACGTAGACAGGTCGGAAGTATGCGCTTTCCTGCATGGCGAGCAAAGGTTCATGTCCAAACCAGCCCATGACAATATTGAACAATCCGCTTATAGAGAAAAAATCGAAGATAATACCCGCAACGATAACCCAAGACAAGAAGTGCGGAATGTACAGAGCGGTCTGAATCCCTTTTTTCAGCGCCGATTTTCGAATCTCGTTGATCATCAGCGCCAGCAAAACAGGTACAGGGAAGACCAGAACAAGCTTAAGAAATCCTAGCATCATTGTGTTACCGAACACTTTTGCGAAGTCTGGATGATGAATCAAAGTTTGAAAATGTTTGAGACCCACCCAGGGACTATCGATAAATCCTTTGAAAACCGAATAATCCTTAAAGGCAATAACGGCACCGGCAAGTGGGATATATTTAAAAACAATAAGAAAAATGATCCCCGGTATCGCCATGACATACAGCGGCCAATATACCTTCATTCGATGAAATGCGACTGCTTTCAATTTGTTCCCCCCAATATCTAGTTGCTGAATTCGCTTACACAGTAACTATACATTCAGGGGGAAAAGCTCTCAACGGGGCATTTTTAAGTTTAAACAAGGTCTTTTTTAAGAATTTAACCCCCCCCCCCACATAGTGGGGGAGATTGTTGAAAACCTGAACCCTGATGGATACTCCTTCCGGCCAAACGGCTATATAACATCGATTTACATTTTAGACAGATTCTTGCGGTATTCGCTTGGCTTGCTCCCGGTCAATTTCTCGAACAGCCGGGTAAAATGCTGCGAATCGGAGTAGCCTACCATCTGGCAAATCTCATATACTTTCAAATCTGTCTTCTCGAGCAGCTCTTTTGCCTTGCCGATTCGGACCTGCGACAAAAAATTCACATAAGTATCCCCTGTCTTTTGTTTGAAAAACTGGCTTAAATAATAGGGGCTTATGAAAAACCGTGCAGCTAAGTCTGCTAGGGTAATCGGTTCATTATAGTGTGTAGACACATATTCCTTGACCTCACTGATAATGTCCTTCTTCTTAGGTATGTTATGCTCGATCTTGAACGCAATAATTCTACGGATGACCTCAACCATCCATTCCTCCAGAGAGACCAGCGTCTGAAATCGCGAAATGCCCTCCAATGATAATATATGCCGGCCCAGGAAATCGTTTTGCTGCAGTTGCTGAAAGGACATCTTCCGGACACTTGATAAAAGAATGTTCAAGCACTGCAGCTGAAGGTCTGCCGGATTCATGCCGGGTTCGGCTTCCATCCCCCGAAAGATCTCGCGGATGATGCTTGCACATTCCATCTCGTCCATGTTGTCGATGCCTGCTTCCAGCTTAGCAATCATGGCTTCGGGAACAGGCTGGCTGCGTCCCGACAGATTCATGATCTCAGGAAATGGGATTACGGTGTCTGCCCCTTTGACAACTTTATAGCTTAACGCATAACGGGCTTCCTCAAAGGATTGGCTGATACCGGCGGCCCGATTCTGAACCGTTCCTATACCGACGGTCATGGACAGTCCCAGCTGCCCGAACAGCTCCTCCTTAAGACGCCGTACCGAACGAACAAGATCTGCATACCCAATAGTTCCTCCCTGAGTAACCACCATGGCAAATTGCGCACCCGAATAACGCAGCAGATACACTCCTCGGTATTGCCTCAGGACTCGGTCTATTTGGGCCAATACCGGCTGAAGACCATGCTCCTTTAAGGCATCGACATTGCCATAGAATTCAAGCAGGATACATGCGTAATTAGTCCCCTCCGTTGGTATCTGCGCAATTCGAAGCAGTTCCTCCGCAAGAGTATTATCGCTGCCGATATCGAGGATATCGCGCAAGGCGCTCTCTTGAATCCGGCTTTGAACCTCCTGCTTCAGTTCGTCGACCTCCTGCAGCTTTGCCTTGTCCGCACGGACTGCCTCGATGACCTGATAAACACATTCGCGCAGCTCCTCCTCCTCAACCGGTTTATTAATATAAAACTGCACACCAAGCTGTATACCCCTTCGGGCATATTCGAAGTCGGCATATCCGCTTAAGAGAATGAACTTAGCCTGGCTGCCCTTTTCCTTCAGCATCTTAATCATATCGAGCCCGTCGGCCTGAGGCATCCGAATATCTGTAATGACAATGTCGGGTCGAAGTTTTTGAATTAATTGGAACCCTTCCACCCCATTGTAAGCTGCGCCGACAATCTCGCATTCCGGAATATAGCGGCTTATCATTATTTTGAGACCATCTACAATGCCCTTCTCATCATCCACCAAGATCAACCTCATCCCAAAGCACCTCTCCTTCTCTGTTTGTATCCAGCACGTTGATCTAAAGCTTAGGGATTAAGATTTCGACCGTCGTTCCGCGCTCCGCTCCAGGACGAATCGTCAGATAATAGCGGTCGCCGTAATGGAGTTTAATCCGTTCGGCGATATTCTTGAGGCCCAGACCGCCGCTTTCCGCTACATCGGTTTCTTCCAGCTTGTATTTGTCCGATTTAGCATCCTCCAGCATGGCGATCAGTTCCTCTCGCTTCTCCATAGGAATACCGGCTCCGTCGTCTGTGATCCGGATTCGAATTTCCTCCTCTTCGGTCCAGACGCCTTCAATCTCGATATTCATGGGCCGGCTATAGTCCTCGAATCCGTGGTTAATACTGTTCTCCACAATAGGCTGAAATACCAGTGGAATCATACTGCAATCGAGCATCTCATCGGGGATTCTGATATGCAGCCTGAACATATTATCAAACCGGATGTTTTGAAGCTCTAAGTAATTCGTCGTATAATCCAGTTCATGCCTCACAGAATGGTGCTTGCCTTCTTTACCCAATGCCAGCCGAAACATGCGGGCCAAAATTTTAATCATGCCGGCTGTCTCCTCGTCGTCCTTCACCAGCGCTTTCATGCGGATGGATTCCAGGGTGTTATACAGCATGTGGGGGTTGATCTGATTCTGAAGCGCGATGAATTTGGCTTGACGCTGCTTGATCTCAGCAATATACACATCTTCAATCAGGGTTCGGATCGTTATAATCATTTTGTTATAGCTATAAACCAGACTTCCAATCTCATCATTAGCCTGCTCCTTCTCTATGGGCAGATATTGGCCTGCTTCCGCCTGCTTCATGCTTCGGCGGAGCGACTTAATAGGCTTTGTGATCGTATAGCTCAACCCAAGCGAGATAAGAGTTATGACCAGACAGCTCATCAGAATAACAGCCACCGTCATTCCTTTGATCCGATTGATCTTCTGAAGCAGCTTCGAGCGCGGAATCTCGGTTTTGATAAACAGGTTCCCCTGCGAGGTGCTTCCCGATAATACAATCTGGTCATGGCTGTTGTCATCCTTGAGGTACTCCGCTCCGGATTCAAGCACCTGCTGCCAGGACAACCGGCCGCTGGCCGCATCGGAATGATAGACGATTTCGTTTTGCCGATTGCTTATGATGACACTCATGCCGTATTTATCACGAGCCAATACAAAATCATGATCGAGCTGGAGCAATGTAAACGGATCCAGATCGATGAGCAGGATGCCCGCATAGGCGCCGTCGTAGCTAAATAGAACCCTTCCTACCGTTACTACGGCTCCAGCACCTTTATCCTCGTAATAAGAACGGTCATGCAGTCCGGTAATGAAAAAGGTATCCTCCGAGCCGCGAAGCCCTTTGTACCAGTCACGGGATAATAACATGTTCTCATTCACTCTGCTTGTTGTCGTTGTATACTGATATACACTGTTATCGCGGCTTATCAGCATCACGGTGCTGATCTCAGGTTTAAGCAAGGCGACCCGCATCAGCAGCCGCTGGACGGCAACCTTCTGGATAATCAACTCGTCCATGGGCAAGCTTCGCTCTTGTCCGATTTTATAGATTAAATCATTGTCGACCAGCACCGACTTCGTGACCTTATCGTATTCTTTGATGAATTCGTTCAAGGTGGTTCTGATTTGGGATGTATACAATGAAGCGAATTCTTGAGAGGAATCCTCAAGTCCAGCTGCCGATTGATGGAAAATGATGGCGCTTACACCTAGCAGCGGAATGACACAGGCCAGAAGGTAGCCTGCCAATAATTTATTTTGGAATCTCATGTTTCTTATCATGAACATAACCCTTCGCATCCGGCTTTTACGCTCCATACCCTGCCCCTTCTTGTCAAACGCCTTTTCTAACTATTGTACATGCCGCGATGTATCGACGCTACCAAAGTTCTATGGTAGAAGATGGCAATGGCCATTGTTCTTTTATTGTATCCGTTTACACGAAATATACTTTAAGAGGAGTCATTTATCAAAGGGGCAATTTTAAGTTTATACAAGGGCATTTTTATGATTTTCTATTAGATCCTGTTCAGCTTCATAGTCCTGTTAAGTCTGTTTTTTGGAGCTGCTACTCCAACAATGTTTTTATGCAACCTTAAAAAAGACCCCGCAAAAACTTAAAAACGACCTGTTGAGTAATTTTTTACCAAATCATATATTGAATTTTGTAACCGGATACAATTTCCTGACGGGAGGTGTTGGGTCAAGGTAATTTTACATCTGCAGGTTTGGATAGTTCTAAAGCAAGCTAGGCTCTTCATTGGGAAAAACGGATTGAGCCCTACGCAGTAACCAGGTCAATTATTCATTTGGAGGCGAGCATGATGAAAAAAAGAATCGTTCCTGTACTGGTTGCAATGAGTCTTTTATTTTCCGTGGCAGCACCGGCATCGGCTTCGAACGTACCTTCTGACAGCAACCGTTTGGAGGCCAGCAGCAATGGAATTGGAAGGGTAGCTATAAGCACTATTCCGCTGCCGGGTTCGGTTAAGAAGCTGGAGAGCAGCACTTATACGTACTCTGGAAAAGTACTTCTTATTTATAAAACGGAAGCCGATATCCTTACTCCAGATTATTGGAACATAGCGGTAATGAACGATGATGGAACGAATTTCAAGGTCATCTTCTCTGGGGTCATACCTACAAAAACAAAGTCACCCGGTATCCGGATTATGCCCTTTCAGGATAATAAGCGGATATTGCTGGGAGATTACGTGCTTGAATGCGGGCCCAGCATCGACAGCAGCACCAGCGCTAAATTAATACCTGTCGTCTATCCATCGACCTTGGTAGATGATGCACGCATAACCGCCCATTGGTCCGAAATTATCATAGCGCCTGACAATAAACACATGAGCTGGACAATACTCCGCTCGGATATTGGCGGAGCAGCAGCTATCGGTGTCCTGGCACGTAAAACGGATACCTATGTAATTGAAAAGGCTCAGCTTATCAGCAGTATCCCCACCTTCAAGGACGATCCGAACAAACCGGGCTATATGATTCCTAATCCGTTAAGAGGAGGAGAAGTGAAGCAGTTTGTAAAGGGAGGAAATGCCATATCCGTTGTCGGAGGGAAGGCATTCAGCACTCCAGATTCTGTTGTACAGGATTTGAATACTGAAAATACTACGCAAATTACTTATACTCCCGGTTACGATGAAACAACTATCTTTTCCCCGGATGAACGATTGGGTATGGTCATGAGCACCCGATTCTCAAACCATACGGACCCGGCCATATTTGGGCTTATGCCAAGACCCTACGGTATATATACCTTTACGGATATGATGTGGCCGCTGTATACATATGCAGTAACTGGGGTTCGGAATTTCAGAGAGGGTAACATAGGTCCCGTATTGATCGACATTGATCGTTCTATAAACGAATCAGGGTATAAAGGAATACAGCTTACTACGGATCCAAATTGGGTGTACTACTCGCCAATGTCCTGGCATCCGAACGGCAAGCGTGCGATGTGGCTGGAAGTATACAGGGGCAGTGGCGGCTCGCAAATGCGGATTCAGAAAGTAAGCCTGCTTGATTATAAGCCTAAACCGACAATACCGATTAAACCCACTACAGATAATATCCCGTATGGGATCAAAGACTTAACCGTACTCAATTCCGTTAATCCCAATGTAAATGGGAAGATTGCAGGAAAAGCCTCCGGGTACCTCTCTTATGTTCGAAATGCCTCGTCTATCTTCTCAGGACAAACGGAAGTACAATATGTGAATTATAGTGATGATGGCGTGAACTTCTACAATGGATTTGAGAAGACCAATATTAATGCAGGCGGGGAAAGCCGTTATGAAGCAAATGTACAATTGACCGGTCCAAAACAGGGTGAAATGAAGTTTAGAGCAACGTTTTCCGCGCTTGGTGGTGCGACACCTGCTAAGCTGCTGTTCGATACCGATGCAGACGGAAAGCCCAAAAGCTACGGATATGCTTCCTATGGCGGCGTCACCCTGAATATCGAAGATCTGTTAGAGTAAAACTACGTTTCCCGACTTCATCCCTCGATAAACCGAGCAATGTGCCGACAAAGCTTCGGCTGAGTTAATCGAAGGCAAATAACCCGATTCGACAGAATCGGGTTATCTTTCCTAATTGGCTGCCTACTTAAAGGACAGCCTCACATGGCTTCACCATCTGATCCGATAACTCCCATGCTCCTTATTAGCTGAACGAATCCGGTTTCGAGGTATGTCTTGCAATGGATCCGATCACAGTATCCCAGTCGTCCTCGTGCAGCTCATGACCGGTGCCTTCGAGTGTCAGCAAAACCGCGCCAGGAATCACATTCGCAAGATTTTGCCCGTGTTTATAAGGAATAATCGGATCTTCCGTGCCATGGATAACTAATGCAGGAATCTTAATCTCGCTCGTCCGAGTCAGATATGACTCTCCACCCGCCAGCAAGGCGTGATTATGAATACTGGCCATGCTGCCGCTTCTTGCAAACTCCATTTTCGCTAAAGCGCGAACTTTGTTCTCGTTAAAAGAATGCTTCGAGCCTACAAGAATTTTGGACCTATCGACCGCAAAATCCACGACCGACTGTTCGTTTGTCCAATCGATCTCCCCCAAGTTAGAGAAAAAATTCATAATTTGTTCCTCCATCGGTGGAAGCTCCGGTGCAAAATTGGATGTTGATAGCAGTGTAATGGTAAGGACTCTCTCCGGACGCCTGAGCGCGATCATTTGAGCTAGCATACCTCCCATGGACATGCCTGCAATATGAGCCTTCTCGATCTTATAAGCATTCAACACTCGAATGGCATCGTCTGCCATGTCTTCAAACGTATAGCCCGGATGACCCGGTTCATAGGTTGTAGAACGTCCAACGTCGCGATTATCATAACGAATTACAAAACGCCCCGTTTGCGCTAAACGATGGCAAAACTCTTCTTCCCACCAAATTAACGAGGACTGGGCACCCATTATGAGCAATACGGCCGGGTCATCTATCCTTCCAAAACTATCGGTAGCTATTTCTATTCCATCCACTTGTATTAATCGTTCGTTCATGTATAATTCCTCCAAAGTTATAATAAAAAAAGCACAGGCTATTTTGCCTGTGCGCACAGTAATCGAAAAAGAAATGAAAGGAACGGTACAAGACCCTATAACGGGTCAGGGGTCCCGTCGCGGGTTGTTCAATTCATTTTCTTTAAAATCTAGTCCGTGCGAAGCGACATGAGGATAGTCCTCAACCTCGCTGGCACACGACTAAAAAAGGTTAGCATGTAAGCACACCAATTTCCGATTTCTATGCACACAAATAGCCTTAAAACTTTGTTTTTTTGTGCAAGTAAAATCGAAAATTAGTTTAACACACGTAACCCCTCCGCCCTTATAAGTTGAATCCATAGTAACAGGTATACCATCATTTGTAAATAGCTGGGAGTGCAAATACCGCCAAACTTAAGGCAAATGTCACTGATGTAGGGCATTTGCAACGGAACCTCCGTCAGGGCGATCCCAAAATGGAAAGTAACTTTGCAGCGTCTTCTTTTGAAATTCTCCCAAATTTGGACTGTCCTTCAATAATCACTTCTAGTATGTCTTTCTTTGGCGAGAGCCAAATGGCATAAGTTACTGGTTCATAACTAACTGTTGGGTCTGCATTTACGGTTGTAATTTTATAATCAGGCTGTCCCAGCATGGATACTTTTGCATTTTCCCATGGCACATGTATGAAAATATCCAATATCGTTTGGACTGTTTCATTATCTTCAATTTTCTTATAAATCATGTAACCCTGCCCATCGGGTTTGCTGACATGAAGATGTACAGGTTTAGGGAAACGAGGATCTAGCTTCTGCTCATATGATAATTCTTTTTGACTGCAAGCAACTGCGATATGCAAGATAAACAGCAGCACACCGGCAATAAAGATTTTTTTCATCATATCCCCCCAATCGTTTGAGATGCAGCATTATAAGTAATTCTATCGTTAGCAGTGGAACTTTTTTGCAATCATTCCCTGTAAGCTAAATAACGGGAACCCATCAGATTTTGTTGCAACAGCAAAAAAAGCCAGGACCCTCTTGCTTTGAGGATTCCTGGCCTTAACCGCGGGCTACGCGCCCTTAATTTGACTCCATATGGTCACCTATCGATCCAGCCGCGGTGCTCGGTGATCTTGCCTTTTGCCAGCCGGTATTGGCGGTACAACGTGACGTCGATCGAATGGCCGGTAGGCGGCGTTCCGAAAAACACCCCCTCATGCGTACCCCTCACTGTCATTCTCACGAGAACCTTCTCCCCTTGAGCTACGATATCTTCCACCGTGTAGCGTTTGTCCGGGAAAGCCTCCAATATTTTGCCGGCAAACTGCTTCAGCCCTTCCTGTGACCCGTAGGTAAGCTCCTGATAATCCTCTGACAAAAACCGATCTATACAGTCAAAATCACTCTCGTTCCAAAAATTCTTGATAAACGCGGTCACCGTCTCGATATTTTGTTGTTCTACCGACATCAACGTTCAGCACCTCAATGAACGCGACAGCCGTTTCCGTATTTTTCTTTCATCTCCTTTATATGGTTATCCTTGAGCCGCTGTGATGCCAGGGGCAATCGCCCGGGTCAGCCGCACGAACGACGTGACTGCGGATTGGATCCTCGCCTTCAGGTCTTCATCGAGTGGGGTACCGTCGGCATCGCAGCTGAGGTAGCCGCCTCCTGTGGAGATCCATTCCGGGTTATTGACGCAGTGCAAATTGCGCACAATGCTTTGCAAGTGCAGCAGCGAGCCGACTCCCACCGGACCGCCGGCGGAGCTGACGGCAAGCACCGTCTTTCCTGCAACCTGACTGGGCTGAAGATAATCCAGAGCATTCTTGAGCGCCCCCGAGATGGACCCATGATATTCCGGCGTCGCCAGAACCAAACCGTCTGCACTGATGACCTCCTCCACTACCATGCCGGCATTCGGATGAAGCTCCCCCGATTGAGGCGAAAATAGGGGCAAAGGCAGCTCGTATAGATCTATGAATGAAACGGAAATACCATTTGATTTCAACTGGCGTTCGATATATCGGAGAAGCATCGTGCTCGCTGCACCTTCCCGGTTACTTCCTGCTATCATTGTTATTTTCATTTTCATATCACCTTTCACTATGGTATCGTTGTATCGTTATCCAGGCACTCCGGCGCAGCTATCGCTTTCGTGCGAAATATTCGGAAGATGGAATCGGAAACGAATCATCGGAGCGCTTCGGGAGCCGGCCGGTCCCCCCTCGCTGCCCGCCGTTTTCGTTGTTCACTACATTGACGGAGCGCATTCCGAAGATGTGACCGATCCGAGTAAAAAAAATTGGCGGCCGGAGAACGGCCCGCTGGTTAAGACTTTTGGTCACATTCATCGGGTCTTATACGTCATTATTATGAGATAAACGTTTATCGGCGTCCTAGTATGGATGTTCGACCGCGTTCAAAGGTAGTTTTTATCGCCAATCAGAATGCGGCTCCTACCACATTAGCCGCTGCAATGAACTTAAACATTCTGATGTAGTAATAAATAGAGAGGAATGGGAAGATCGAATGGAGACACAGGAATGGTTGGCGGAGCAATTCGAGGCGCACCGGAGTCATCTTCAGGCAGTAGCTTACCGGATGCTGGGGTCGCTTAGTGAGGCGGACGACGCCGTTCAGGAGTCTTGGTTCCGCCTCAGCCGCTCTGACACGAGCGGCATCGGGAATATTGGCGGCTGGCTGACGACCGTCGTTTCGCGGGTATGCCTTGACATGCTTCGCTCGCGCAAATCAAGGCGCGAGGAGCCTCTCGCGACGTACGCGTCCGAGCCCGGCTCAAGCCGCGGAGACGGGAGCGATCCCGAGCAAGAGGCGCTGCTGGCCGACTCCGTCGGACTCGCCATGCTCGTCGTGCTTGGCAGCTTGAATCCGGCCGAACGGATCGCGTTCGTGCTGCATGATGTGTTCGCGCTGCCTTTCGAGGAGATCGCCCCGATCGTCGGGCGTTCCAAGGAGGCGGCAAGGCAGCTGGCCAGCCGTGCGCGGCGACGGGTGCAGGGGACGGGGACGGACCAACGCCCCGATCTGGCGCATCAGCGGGAACTTGTCGACGCCTTCCTCGCGGCGACTCACGCGGGCAATTTCGAAGCGCTGCTCAAGGTGCTCGACCCGAACGTCGTGCTGCAGGACGACCGGGGTGTGGACAGCGCAGCAAGAGTGATACGCGGCGTGCAGGCCGTTTCGGGGCAGGTGGTCGCAGGTGGAGCCCGGGCCGCTCATCCGATGCTCATCGACGGAGCCGTGGGCATTGTAGTTGCTCCGCGCGGCGAGCTGCTGTTCGTAATCAAGGTGGCGATCGCAGACGGCAAAATCACCGGGTTCCATATCATCTCCGACAAGGAGCAAATCGGTCAGATGGATCTTGCCGTTCTGAGCGCTGGCGACTAACTGTTCCCGGTGCACGGCATTTGATCCTTCAAACAACAAGAAAGCCCCCGAGGTTTGTGCCATCGAAAAAAAGCACGAGCCTTGGGGGCTTTCTTATTCATGATAAATTTCAAAAATTACAGCAATCGCTTCAACAGAACCACGCTTAGGGTAAGTACGGAAGCTATTTAGGAGCAAACGTCTATTCAGTGATGCCTTCAATTATATTCGCAGCTAGCATCCATTTTTCTATTAAATTCAGTCTTCACGATTCTGGATTATTTTGGAAGATTAATTCCAAGGTACTACGTATACAGTATTAGAGTCAATATAAGGAGAAGGAGGTGAGGTCATTGAATAGCCCCATTGCAGGAAATTTGGGAACACACGAGATTTTGGAGCTGCATGAAATCTTGTCCTTTAAAAATGTATGTTTAACTAAGTCCGCTGCGATGCAAAATTTAGTTCAGGATCCCAACTTAAAGAGCATCATTGTTCAGGATATCACTCAATCTAAACAGGATATCCAAGAGCTTCAAAACGTGCTGGCTAAAGTTTAAAACAGAAAGTGAGGAAGAATGGAATGAATACACTTGTCCAAAATATGGCTGGAATGGGTCAAATGACGGATCAAGTAATAGCCAATGACATGCTGATTTCAGCAAAAAGCGGCATTAAGTCTTATGCTGCTGCTCTTTCCGAGACAAGTACTCCGGAAGTAAGACAAATTCTTCGTAAACAATTGGATCATGCAATTATGGCGCATGAGCAAATATCCAATTATATGATTCAAAATGGATTCTATCACCCTACTCAGGTGAAGCAGCAAATCCAATTGGATATTCAAAATGCTCAAACCGCGTTAAGCTTGGGTTAGACGAATATCCCTTCAACTCTTAACCGCATTCAAATTGGATCGACATCCGTTTATAACAAAATTCGGAGTATAAGGATGTTAAAGAACAGCCTCTTTCTTTTGAAATCGGCTGTTCTTTGCAATGCGGATCGTCAACAGGCGAGATCCTAAAATATTTTTACCAAGGAAGCTTTTCCTCCATGTAGTAGAAACCGCCCGTTGGTCCGTCTTCCGGCAATACAGCTAAACGAACAGCAGTCTTCGCTCCCTCCTCTACGGACAGCTCCGCCTTATCGCCGCCTATTCGCGTTTTTACCAAGCCCGGGTGTACAGAATTAATTTTCAGCTTGGTCGACTTGTATTTTTGCGCCCAGTAGGCTGTAAGCATGTTTAAAGCCGCCTTGGAGGCCGAGTAGGCAGGAGTGGCGATGCGCTGAGCCAGTTCATTCGTTAGCAGCATTTGTATCGATCCGAGTGCACTGCTCTGGTTGACAATCCGTCCGGCATCGCTTTTTAGCAGCAGCGGCAGCAATGCCTCTGTGATCAAGTAAGGGGCGAAGGTGTTGACTTCAAACGTATCTCGGAATGCATCCCCTTCGTAGCCTGGCTTTTCCACCCAAATTCCCGCATTGTTCACCAGAATATCCAGCCGTCCATATTCCTTCTCGATAAACCGTACCGTTTCAGCGATATGTTCCGCGTTCGTCACCTCAAGCTGAAGACCGACGGCTTGAATGCCCTCATCCTGTAATTGAACTGCAGCCTCATCAGCTGCGCCTTGTGTCCTTGCTGTTACTAATACCGTGATGCCTTGCTGGCCCAGTTGTCTGGCAATTTCAAATCCAAGTCCTTTGCTTGCTCCTGTGATCAATGCAATTTTCTTAGTCATGGACATTGTCCTCCTAGTTTTAGATTAGTTTAATATGACGATGGGTTCGCTCGATTGAACATGCTGCACAGATGCCAAGTGCTTTACATAAGCAGCCCCACTGGAAGCGATCTGCTCATCCGTCAAGTGATGTGCATTATGTAATGCAAACGGCGGAAGGTAATGGGCGCTTACATAATTGGCAAGTGCCTCCATTGGTTTGGCGATATCCCGTATGGTGAACAAATTGTATCCGCCCGGCTGATAAGAGGCTGCAGTGCCTGCTGTGGAGATGGCTATGCCAATTTCTTTGCCCTTTAAGTGCTCCCCTCCCGGACCGAAAGCCCAGCCATAAGCCAAGACTTCATCAAACCATTGCTTGAGCAGAGGAGGTGTACTGTACCAATAGAGCGGGTATTGGAAAATGATGCGGTCATGGCTGTCCAAGAGCTGCTGTTCATGCGCGACATCGATATTGTGATCCGGATACGTGTCATACAGCTCGTGAACGGTCGTATCCTTTTGCTGCTTCATGGTTTCTGTCCAAAACCGGTTGATTCGGGAACTCTGCAAATGGGGATGTGCAACGATAATTAAAGTTTTCATGGAAATCGCTCCTTATCATGTGCTTCATTTATAAGAATGATCATTCTAAAAATGAAGCAGCGGTTATTATGTTAGTAATAATGATCCGGAAGCAGGAATCTGCCTGCAGGTCCGTTATCAAGCAGTGCGGAAACGTCAGATTAGTTTTACCGCCTGCATCGGATCTATGTAAAGATGGGTCTATGATCATTTGTCCGGCCCTAGAGAACACCATCATTCTATTAGAATGACCGTTCTCCAATTAGAACGTCAAAGATTAGGCTGTTCTCTCCGCACGTTCAACCGGTAGTGCTGCTTGCTGATGCGGCTGATTCGAGAGCCATAGCACGGCTTCGTCCCAATCGGTGAAGCTTTCTTGCTGGTAAGGCAGCGAGCCGAGACCTTCTACGGTTCGATTGACGCTCAGCTTGGCTATCACGCTCTCCGGCTGAACCATTGCAAGATGGCGTAGGCCGCTTTCGTAGGCACGCTCGATGAAGATCTCCCCAATCCAAAGTTTGTCCTCCGCCTTGATGGCCGAGCCGTGACGGATATCCATCAACACTTTGCTGCCGTTCTTTATTTGCAGAAGCTCCGCTCCCTTGAGAAAAATGGTTTGAAACTCCTGACCGTAAGCGAAGCCTCTCCATTCCATGATCACGCTCTGCAGATCATCACTCCAGCTTACTACCCCGTGTGCCGATTCAAAATAACTCATTTCATTCCATCTCCTTTCATCTGGTAACAGCTGGTTTTTCCATTTGAGAATGATCATTCTATTTTGAAGATGATTTATTTGTTTCCTTCTTTTCGAAAAGTATCGTAACATATTGGGAACGATCGGTAAAGAATTATTTTTTTACCGATCATTCTCTTATGCTTTTTTCAAATCACCCAGCCATCATGACTCCCTCGTGCCAAGAATTGGAACACCGTTCCCGGGCCGCGGCACAATCCACAACTCATTATTTTTCCATAGGATTGCGAATGGTCCTCTTGTAGTTGTTCCCCCATTCCTTCATAGCGGCAATAATCGGAGTCAATGTTTCCCCGAATGCCGTTAGGGAATATTCTACCTTGGGCGGTACCTGGTGATACACTTCCCGGTGTACGACTCCGTCTTCCTCCAGCTCTCTAAGCTGCAGCGTAAGCATCCGTTGGGTAATGGTCGGACAAATTCGACGAAATTCATTAAAGCGCTTGGGTCCTTCCATCAGATGATAAAGCAATACCCCTTTCCATTTCCCCCCAATAACATCCAAAGTGAATTCAACCGGGCAGCCCTCGTCATTTGGACAATGCCCGTACCCGCTTTTACGGTCTCGCATGTATACTCAGCTCCTCAATCCAGGTTTCCTGCTCATCCCAACACTTATGTTCAATATAAATAAATTCGCCGTGGATGCCAAGGGAAAAGAAGATTTTCCAATCATGAGGAGCTCCTTGTGATGGATTCGATGATGTCCGTTTCCAAATCCAAACCCGTACCAGTCACAAAATGACTCTGGATTAAGTAAATTGCGCTTGAGGCTGCGGCATGCGATTGACCGACTCGCTTCTATAAAGTTAAAAACCTTCCAAAACCACTTTTCCGACGGTTCGACCCGTTTCCAGCATGGCATGCGCTTTTCGCAGGTTCTCGGCATTTATCGGCCTCAGCGTTACGTTTGTGGTAGTCCGAAGCACTCCTTCGTCCACGAGACGCGCGACTTCATTCAACAGCTTGTGCTGTTCGATCAGGTCCGGGGTTTGGTACATGGAACGGGTAAACATCAATTCCCACACGAACGTGACACTCTTGTTTTTCAGCAATGTCAGATTTAATAATTCATCGGTCTCAACGATTGAGCAAATTTTGCCTTGTGGTGCAATCGCTTCGGCCATGTTCGTCCAATGCTTCTCCGTGCTGTTCAAGCAGAGAATATAGTCAACTTGATCGAATCCGACAGCCTTTAGTTGCGGCACGAACGCCTCAAAATGGTTAATAACGTAATCCGCTCCAAGTTCCTTTGCCCATTCGGCTGATTCAGGGCGGGAAGCCGTACCGATGACAGTCAATCCCGAATATTTCGCTAATTGCGTGGCAATCGAGCCTACGCCCCCTGCTGCTCCAATAATCAGGATAGTCCTGCCGGCGTTATCAGCTTTATTTGGTGAAATTCCCAGCCGATCGTACAAGCTTTCCCAAGCCGTAATCGATGTTAAAGGCAAAGCCGCCGCATGTGCAAAATCGAGTCTGGAAGGCTTCCTTCCAACGATGCGTTCATCCACCAGGTGAAACTCGCTATTCCCCCCGGGGCGCGTAATGCTGCCGGCATAGAAGACTTCATCGCCAGGGCGGAACAAGGAGCAGTCGGGGCCCACCTGTTCGACCACGCCCGCAACATCCCAACCCAACACCCTCGGTGCACTCTCCTCACGCTCTTTGGGCGACCGGACCTTGTAATCGACAGGATTTACGGAGATTGCCTTTACCTTCACGAGAAGATCCTTTCCTGCCGGTCTTGGCTTATCCAGCTCCACATCGATCAGACTATCCGGATTTTCAATAGGAAAATACTTGTAAAGACCTACTGCTTTCATTTTTTCTGCTGCCATTTTACATCTCTCCTTCAAATGTTTTGTTGAATTGATTATGATCGAAGTATAGTTTATACACCATATTTTAAAAAGTACGCACATTCGTGTTATATAGTATCAATATTTATACTGTTACTGCTTTTAAACATGTCTTACAGAAAGACTTAGACCCTCTGTAGCAATAAAAGAACCTTTCTTTACCTTTCGTTCTCAATATGTTATATTGCGTTCAGGAGGCAAGAAGAACATGGCAAGAAGCAAACAATTCGAAGAGAACGCTGTATTGGAGAAAGCCATGAAGCTGTTCTGGGAGCAAGGGTACGAGAAGACGTCCATGCAAGATCTGGTCGAAAACATGGGCATTCACCGCAGAAGCCTCTACGACACGTTTTCCGACAAACGGACGTTGTTTTTGAAGGCCGTAGAGCGTTTCGACAATCGGGTCGACACCTGGCTAAAAAGCGGAGTGGACCGCTCCGAAACGGCAAGGGGGGCACTGCGTTTCATCTTCGACTTCATGATCTACGGTCAGGAGGACGCGCCGCCCGGGTGCATGATCGTCAATTCGGCAGTGGAGCTGGCAGCACGCGATCCGGAAATTGACGCGAAGACACAGCAAGGATTTGCGAAGATGGAGCACTTGCTCGAAGGCATTATCGCCCGCGGACAACGGGACGGTGAATTTAATACGCAGCAGGAGGCGAAGCTATACGCCGAATTCCTTCATAACTCGTTAGTCGGACTGCGGGTCTTGGCGCGAACTACCGCACCAAAAGAGAAGCTGGAACGCATCGCGGCGATGTCGCTGAGCTTGTTAGAGAAGGGTAGCTAATTTGAGGGGATAAATTAGAATGATCATTCCCATCATGTAAGGAATTTCATTGAATATTGCCATTAACGGAATGTTCAAATAGCCACGAAACGAGTCATCTATGGACATACTTTGGTAACCGGTGGGGTATCCCCCTCCGGTCGCTCCTACAAGGAATACCCCACCTATCACCTTTCGCATTTTTCACTAAATAGTTTTTTCAACAACCAGGCTGCTATTGATTTTGCTGTAACAAATTACGTATCGTTTCTATAACCAGATCGGGCTCGTCGTGAATGACCATATGACCGCTGTTCTTTGCCACGATAAGCTCGCTGTTGGTTGAAATGTTCAGCATATTTCTCTGGCCCGCCTGCCATATCTCCTCCAGCCGCTTGCCCCCGTCTTCTGAAATCCCGAACGCAGTATAATTCTGAGGAAGTCCTCTGGCAATGACCCTTACCGGGAGCGATCCCAAGGTTTGTCCCCGGACTGCATCCTCCGTAGATTGCGCCAAATTCCCTTCTTGTTCCTTAGCTTCAAAATAGCTAGGCGTCGCTATAACATCGAGGAACTGTCCTCGATCGGCTTCCGAAACCAGCCCTTCCAACAAATAATTCTGGAATAACCGGAAGCCTCCTGACAGTTTAAGAAGCTTTAAAATCGATGCAGGCGGCGTTTTAGCAAAATTCTCTTTTTCGAGAATAGGTTTGGTTTCTCTCTCATCGTTTTCGGGTCTGGCGTCGATAAGTACTAAGCCCATGACTTCATTGGAATATGTCTGTGCAAACAATCTTGCATATAGCCCCCCCAATGAATGACCGACGAGCAGATAAGGCCCGCCAACTCCCTCTTTTTCCAAAGCAGCGTGCAGCTCTTGTACGATGTTTGCTCCCGTTCGTTCCGTACTTGCGCTCTCGCTCCAAGCATAGCCGGCGCGATCATAGGCAACAACGGTAGCATTCTTCACCAGTCGATCAGGGATATTTCTCCAGGATAGGCTCGTTTCTCCGCTTCCTGCTTCAAGAATGATTGTCGGAGATCCGCTTCCTTGTTTCTTGAGATGTAGTCTATGCCCGCCAACATCCACTAATTTGCCAGGTGGAGGAAAGTTCTTCTTTGCCTCCATTGACGCCACACGTTCGTAAATCATCCCGGATCCTGCCAGGATGATAACGGCAGTGACTACACCGAGCGATAATCTTTTCCACTTTGATGTTTTCTTTTGTCTAGCCCTACGATTCATTGAAGTATGATTCCTCTCTTTTTAGTACATTGTATTAATAAACAAAGTTATTATAGCACAATGTACTATAAAAAGAAATGTTGAGCTATCACTCATGAAGCAATAGATCCTTTTGAAATTCATCATGCAGTTTTTTTAACACATTGTATTGTGAAATCAAATTGATATAATAAAATTATGCCTAAAATTGTTGATCATGAGAAACAGAGACATATTGTTGCTCAAGCCGCCCTGAGAGTCATTCGGAAATATGGACTGGAACAGGCCACGGTACGAAATATTGCGAAGGAAGCCGGTCTGTCGGTAGGGTCGATGAGGCACTACTTTTCCACACAGGCTGAGCTCTTTGCCTTTTGCATGAGCATCTTTGTTCAACGCGTTCAAGAGCGTGTCGAATCGCTTATTATTGCGAAACCGTTTTTACCAGATTTGAAACAACTGATCATGCAATTCTTGCCTATGGATGAGGAAAGAACTATGGAGATGGAGGTTTGGTTTTTATTTAACGCCAAGGTATTTATTTACCCGGAGCTTAAGCATGTAAGCGAAGAAATGCAGAATGGGTTATACAATGCCTCTAGATTTGTAATTGAATGCTTGCAAACGAACAATCTGGCCAAGCCGGGACTGGATGCCGATCTGGAAACGGAGAAATTGTATGCGCTTGTCGACGGACTAGCTATACATCAAATGATGAGGCCGGCACGACTCACTGCCGGGCAAGTGGAACACCTGCTGGATCATTACTTGAGATCCTTATGTGTGAAGGAGTTAGATGAGCGTTAGATGAGCCGTCCATGCCCGGAAACGAAATAAAGGCAATCGATCTATACCGATTTGCCTTCGTTTCGCGTGATTAAATACATGCTTACTTGCTTTTCTCCGTTTGAATAGCCTGGTTTATCGATTCCTCGGCACTGCGCATAACGGTATTCAAATCCGTACCCTGTAAAATTGCTTTTTCCAATTCCTTGATAAATAAGCTCTGAGCGTCTATCGTGACCAATCCCGCTTTTCTGGCAGCAGCCACCGCCGGATATTTGTTGAAATAGAAGGAGGACACATGCTTTCCTCTGTAAATCTCGTCGTTTTGGCGGTATGCTTTTTGAATTTCCTGATTTTTAAGGACTGTCAGAAAGCCTTTGTTTTTGGCTAGCGCGGTTTGAACCTCATCATGGGTTAACCAGGCGGCAAATTGAAACGCGACATCCTTGTTTTTACTGCTTTTCGTAATATAAAGATATCTGACGCTTGCAGGTGCTCCGATGCCCTCCTTCTCAGCATAGGTGGGCATACTGACCACATCCCAATTGAAATTCCAGTCCTGCATATTCATTGCCCACACCGTCATCGCCGAGGTTCCTTTTTGAAATACCTTTCGGTCCTCCTCCTTGTTTATCGTTTTTGCGTCGAATTGAAGCCCGGGAAGTGCGTAAAAACGCTTCCAATTCTCGGCGACCTTCCTCCAGCCCTCGTTATTAACAGCAGCCTTATCTTCATCGGGAGCTAAGTAGCTTAAACCGAATGGGTTTTGTGCAAAGAATGTGTCCATCCATCGGTCGCTGAAACCGCGATACAATGTACCGTTCTCATTGCGAGTAAGCTGCTTAGCCAGATCATAGACCTCATCCCATGTCATTCCGTCTTTAGGATAGGGAAGGCCGAATTTATCAAAGATATCTTTATTGTAATGAAGAGCATTCACTGCAAAATCAAGCGGAATACCGGCAACCATTCCGTTTGCATCGTTCTTCATCAGTTCGAGGGTAACAGGCTCCAAGCGATTCGTGTCATAGTGGTATTTCTTGATATAGTCTTCAAGATCAACCAGAAGGTCCCGTTTTTTCAGATCAGTGGAGAAGCGGTTTACGAAGATGTCAGGCATGGTTCCAAGGGTTAATAGTTCATCTATACTGTTACCACTGGTTTGAGGTGCAACCGCTTTTAGCGTCAAGTTGGGGAACTGGGCTTTAGCTAGCTCGGCAATGTAATCAAATTCCTGTTGGGATAATGACCATAAGTAAATACTTAGCTCGGCAGGTTCGCCGCTTTCAAGGGCGGTTTTGTTCCTTGGGTCTACGTCCGTTGTCGGCGATTGCGGTCCATTGGTGCAAGCAGTAAGTAGAAGAATCCCAAGCAGCGTCGGCAGAACACCCTTTTTTATTTTCATGGCTTATCGACCCTTTCCTTGTTTTGTAGGTACCTTTACTAATTAAAACCGAATAATGATTTCTCTGCTTGCATCTTCAAGAGAATCCGGGAGGTCTTGGATCTGGATACACTTTGCTTGTTTGTCATAGGTCCACGCTTCTTCTCCCGCGTGATTTCCATCGATGGTAACGGACAGCGGGCATGCCTCCGCCAAAATGGATACCTTATAAGATCGATGTGCGGGCATTCCATCATAGCTTCCCCGGCGTACACCAATGGTTAATACAAATTCGTTGCCTCTGGTCTGACTAAGAAATTCGGTTACAGCTATCTTCCCTTCTTTATATTGATAGCTAACACCGTCATCTTCGTATAAGACAAAGCTGCTGCTCCCGCCGGTATAGACCTGCAGGTGTATTTCTTGTGCGGACTTCTGTCCAATGTAGTCCCTTTCCGACCATGTGGGAATAATCGCTCCCCCCTTAACCAGCAGCGGCCCTCCACGGTTTACTGGAAATCCGACAACGACCTCTCGCCCGCCTTCCCAGGTTCTTCCCGACCAAAAATCCCACCATTTCCCTTTCGGCAAATACATATGATTAGTAAATGCACCGACCAGTAAATGCTCCCCCAACATATATTGATTTACTAAATGATCTATTTGGGGTTCTTCATTCAATACGAGCGGCATTGCACGAAGGATCGGCATCCCCGTTAGGGCCGCATTGTGTGCGGCTGAATAAATATACGGAATCAGACTGTATCGAAGCCTGGCGTAATCTTTGAATATGGGGAGCAATCTCTCCCCAAGGAGCCAGGGCTGGCGCCAATAAGCCCAGCTATTAACTTGAGACCATGGCTGAAGAAATCCGAAATGGATCCCCTCCGGTGTAAATACGTCCATATCACAGCTGGTGTTGGAATGGCCTGACAGACCATGGTTTAACAAGGAGATCAGCGGCTTGGGACCACCGCCCGTATCACCGGCCCAAGTTGCAGCAAATTGCTGTATTCCCGTATACCCTCCCGAGCTATAGATCATCGACCTGCGCCCAGTATGCTCCGAGTAGCCTTGATGCATCTGCTTATTTAGGATGGTTGGGTACAAATTATGCATTTCCTCATCATCCATCCCGTTCGCCCATTTCCTGTCCGGGTGCTCATTCACTTGACGGGCCCCATCCATTTTAAAAGCGGAAACACCCTGATCGACGAATTTCTTGAGATGTTGAAACCAAGGCTCTTCTTTGTTTGTAATCTGATCCATATAGATTGGTGTATGGGCGCGAAGATCCTGCTCAAAATCCTCCGGGTGATATAGGGGTTCACCTTGATTAAGCTCTTGCTCGCTTCCTTCACGCTCCCTTTCCTCATGATGTGTCACATCATAATCGCTGCATAGCCACAGACTTAGTTTAAAGCCTAGACGTTCAAGTGCCCCTGTGAAATTTTGAGGCCCCGTTGGCGCCCAGGGCGGAATGTAAAAACGTTCCGGATGCCATGTTTTCTTTGTAGAATAATCGTAATGCCGCGCCATCCACCCCGGTTCCAAACCGATCAGGTCACAGGGGATCCCCTCTCTGCGAAAATTCAATGCATCGTCCAGCATTTGTTTTGCATCCGCCTGCTCGTTACATACAAAGGTTAGACCGTATGCCCAAATGGGAAGCACATGAGGTTTTCCTGTGATGTCCGTAAACCGGTTAATTAACCGGGGCAAGCTCTCCCCGGCGATTAAATAGTAATCCAGCTCTCCGCGTTTGGCGAACACGCTCCATCTCTCTTTGTTGGTATAACCTAGATCGAAAAAATGCCTCCAGGTCGTATTGAAGAAAAACGCCCACCCTCTGCTGCTCATCACATAAGGTATCGGTGCATAGCAATCTACATTTTTCACCCACATCTTAGCCCTATGGCCACGCTTTTGAATTCCTTCTCTTGATTCATCTCCAAGTCCATACAATCGTTCCTCATCGCTAAGCTCAAATTCTGCCCTCAAGCCAGCCGGGCCGTTTGCTTGTCCCGGGACAGCTTCCCGCAGAAGAATCTGTCCTTTGGCATCCTTCAATACGATCCGTCCGTCGTATTTGCTTACTGACAGCTGAGCACCGCTTGTTTGTATCTGCCATCCGTCACCCGTCTCTTGCAGCTCAAACCGCACTTTCGGCCAGCTTCCCCGAACAATGCCATATTTCAATAATGCCGCATCTTTAAATTGCGCGTCTCTAGAGAGTTGAATCCGGAATGTCCATTCGCCAATAACTTCAACTCGCACGAAGCCTCCGCTCTCTACACGGAGGGTCACAGATGAATTCATTACCATACCATCCTTCTCTCTGGGGTTATGCCTCCATTCTACTGAGTTTTCATGAATTGAACATGCAGCATTTCTTAGTCACCTGTACAATTTCTCGTTCTTTGTTATAATTTGGTTCAGGTTACATGATCTCAATTAAGTAAACGGAGGATCGTATGGATTCATTGCCGGAGTATCCATTTTTAGTGCCTACCCTGTATCATATTGTAGATCGGCATACCCATAAATCCTGGTGCGTTCCCGTAGGAAAACGCAATTTTCACAATTTGATGCTGATTGTGGAAGGGGAAGGAGCCGCATGGACAAACGGGAAAGAAACAAGGCTGTCGCCCGGGATGCTTGTCTATCATCCCACCAATGAGGAATTTGGTTACGAAACATCCCGAACGAACTATCTCCGGTGTATGGGAGGGAACTTCGTGCTAACGGCCGTCATTCCTGAAGGATCTCAGACCAGGTCATACGATGTGCCCAAACTCCCCTTTGATACCTACACTGTCCCCGATAATTTTGACCGCTTCGTTCGGCTATTCACGGATCTTTCCCTTGCTTGGGGCAATGGCATAGATCACAGAATGCTAGCCTGCAGAAGCCACTTCATGAAAATACTGGATGAGCTATTTCAAGTTTATTCTCTCAATACAGAAAGTCATAAATACAAAGAGCGGATTCAACATGTCATTAAATATATGGAAACTCACTATCATCAAAAGCTCACGCTCAGCGCTCTATCAGAGCTTGCAGGATTAACGCCTTCTTATTTCGGCCAATCTTTTCGCCGCATCATGGGAATGACGCCCATAGAGTATCTCAATTCGATTCGTATTGACGAAGCCCAGTTCTTGTTGGAAAAGGGCTGCACTATTAGTGAGGTCACGGCCAAAGTGGGCTTCAGCGATCCATTCTATTTCAGCCGCATATTCAAAAAAAATAAGGGCATAAGCCCTTCGGAATATATTAAACGAGCTACCCTTTTTTAAGCCCTGCTTACTCCCGCCATTGACCCGGGGTTGTACCCCAGTATTCGCGAAAAATTCGTATGAAATAGCCCGGGTCTTTGTAACCTAGACGTTCTCCTACAACAGCTACCTTGCAGCCTTGATTGAGAAGCTTTCGAGCATGCAGCATTTTACGTTCTAATACATATTGGGAGAATGTTATGGATGTAGATTGTTTAAACAGTCTGCTCAGATGGGAGGCATTCGTATGAAGTCGTTCTGCTGCAGCGCGTAATGTAATCTCATGCTCTAACTCTTGCTCGACAAGAGCTTTTGTTTGTTCAATAAGTGGGTGCTCTCTTGGACGGGCTTGTTTATGAGCATGCTGCGCCAGACGTTCGGCGGCACTTCGTAACCTATGCAGGCTTTCTTCTACGGATGAAGCGGCCGTGGCTTCCAGGAAGGACGCATATTCTTCCCTTAAAATTTCATGAAGCGACCAGCCGCGTGATACGGCATAATGAATGAGCAATCCCCCCAGGTGCAGCAACTGCTCCCGTGCCTTGGCTGCTGAAGGATGTAAAATTTCCAACTGATAGAGAAGATCTTCCACGCGAATAACGTCAAGGTCTGCTCCGTGACTCCCTTTCTGGCGCAATTTGTGCTCAGTGCCTCGTTCTTGTCGAATAGCTGCAGCCGTTATTACCTGAAAGCGAGCTTCATTCGCCGGTTTGCGATGCGGACTGCAATGGATGTGAATCGTCTGGCTATCGCGGTCTCTACCCTGGTTCGAGGCCCCCTCTTCCAAGTAGAGACGAAGACATCCGGACTTTCGATGAAAAGTCCAGCCGTCCGTTCCTTTCTTCAATAAGGCAGCCGGATGTTCCTGACGCTCCAGCCCGTTCACCTTGACCCACGATGGCTTGGAGGTTGTATACACCAATATTTCATAACTTCTGAGATGAGGAATGCCCGCGTAGCTTCCTTTTCTCTTCTCTATTGTTATTTCAACGTCTCCGTCGTGAGCCGAACAGGCTATATTGGTTAGAGATGAGCCATCCTTCATGTAATCCAATGATATTCCATCATCTTCGTAAAGGCTGTAAGAGCTCGTACCTTCCGGGTATATATGTAAGCTTATTTGCTCCATCGGCTTTTCACTTATGTACTCTGCATCCGAATACATGGGAATTATCGAACCGGCGCGTACCAACAGAGGGCCTCCTGTCCCTTCAGGTGCGAGATAGTCCAATTGCTTAGGCCCCGTATGGCTCTCTCCTGTCCAGTAATCGATCCACCTGCCCTTTGGCAAATAGATGGTGCGGGTATAGGCCCCAACTAATAAAGCATCCCCGAACATATACTGGCGCTCATAGGTCCAGGCTTGGACATCGTCATGAAATACGATCGGCATCGCCCGCATGATAGGCATGCCTTTACAATAAGCAGTGTAGGCGGCGGAATAGATGTAAGGCAGCAATCTATACCTCAGCTTCGCGTAGCGTTTGAAAATTTCCCGAAGATCATGCGGCAGCAGACAAGGATGCCTCCAATATGCCCAGCTGTTAACCATAGCCCAAGGCTGCAAGAAGCCGAAATGGATACCCTCCGCGGTATGAATATCCATGTCGGCCGACAGGTTCGTCATTCCGCTTAAACCTAGATTCAGCATGGCATATAAAGAAGGTAAATCAGCCCCCTGCACCGCAAGCCCCCCTGTCCACATGGCCGCGTATTGCTGCAGCCCCATATAACCTACCTCGGAGTAGATCATAGGACGACGGCCGGTCTGTTCCACAAAACCTTGATGCATTTGTTTTGCGAGCAGCAAGGGATATAGGTTGCACATGGACTCGGTCGTTAGACCGTTAGCCCACTGTCTATTGCTGTTGTTCGGCCGGATATAGGCAGCGCTTAGCTTGAAGGCAGCCGTCCCTTGATCCACGAATGTCTCCCAATGCTGATACCACCTCTCTTCACTCCCGTAAACGGGATCTCCTCCAGGCTCGCCGGAAGGACCACTGCTGGCTCGTATGCTTCCCCCGATTCTTTCCTCCTCGTAGCGGCTTAGATCATAATAGCAGGTCATCCATAAGCTAAGCTTGAAGCCCCTATTGCGGAGAGCGCCGATAAAAGTGTGCTGTCCTCTGGGGCTCCATTGCGGAACATAGAACCGCTCAGGATGCCATTGTTTATGGATAGAGCCTTCATCCCCCGGTTTCATCCAACCCGGCTCCAACCCAATGACATCGCATGGTATTCCTTCTTCCCTGAATTTCATCGCATCTTCCAGGACTTCGCGCGCATCCGCCTGCTGATTACAAACGAAGGTAAGGCCATAGGCCCAGATTGGCAGCAAAACCGGCCGGCCTGATACTTCCGTAAATAATTCCAATATGTGAGCCATATGTTGTCCGGCAAAAAGAAACAAGTCCAGTTTGTCGTCATGCCCGCTTATCGTCAACCGATTGCTATCCGTACTGCCGATATCAAAAAGGTGCGGACTCGTTGTATTCAGGAACATTCCCCAACCACAGCTGCTCATCAAGAAGGGTACCGGAGCTCGTGCTCCATGCTCGCTTGCGATCATGTGAGCCCGATGCCCCCGTTTCATAAGCATGTTCCTGTTCTCATCTCCAAGGCCGTATAGCCTTTCTTCCGGACTAAGCATGAAGCAAATGGAAGACGGATACCTTTCATCCTGCAAAGAACTAGTAAGCTGCTCCAACTGAAATCTGCCTGTTGAACTCTCGAATAACAGCTCGCCGGACGAATGCTTAATGGTTAGAGCAGCCTGCTTCGTGTGAACTTTCGTATACTGGTCAGTTACTATCATTTGATAGACCTTCATCGTCGGTTCGCCTTGTTGTATGAAACCATAGCGTTCAAGGATAGAGCGCGCCCAATCCTCTGAATTCTGAATGCGGACACGGAATACGTTCTCGTTCCACACATCGATACGAATCATTTTCCCTGAGCGGGTACGGATAACCATGGGATACTCTGCATTCATTCAGCCATACTCTCCTTTGGTTAAAATTTTATGAAACATTGCAACGGATAAGCAAAAAAAAGCACGAGAAATTGCAATTATTTTCACTATTTTCTAAGCAATAGCCTGTTGTATTATGAAAGCGATTACTAAATGGAGGAGTGAATAAAATGAATCCAGTAGATCCGCATAAGCACCATAGTGAGAATGCTGACTCCGGTGTGGATATTCAGGATGGGAAGTTGTCTCGCAGAAAGCTTCTGTTATCTTTAGGAATGACAGGAGCTGCGGCAGTAACCGGATTTGGTTTGCTGGGAAACAAAAGCTTTGGTATGTCAACCGTAACCAATGCCGTATATGAAAACCCGGGGCCGAATCCGGATCCTCGTATCGATACCATTATGCGTAAGCAAGCGAATTTATGGATTGATCTGGAAGAGGATTTCCCGGTTATTCCACCTGAAAGCGACGATACGGGACGATTTCTTCGTGCCATTGCTCATATCGAGACGAGCGGCACTAATAATCGTAAGCTCTATTTGACCAAACCGGATTATGTCATCTCTTCTACAATCCATATTCGCAAAAGGGGCGTTCAAATCATAGGGCTGCGCCACGGCCGGCCAACGGATCCTTCCGGGAAAACTGAGGGAGGCACTCGTATCAATTATGCAGGAACAGGCGCATGCTTTGAGCTTGGAGAGCCCGCAACCGGATTTGCCGATACGGTCCAGGGCTTCACTCTCGATCATATCACATTGACCTCAACGGGAAGTACTCGCGTATCTCTTAACAATCCCATGGCGGTATCAACCGGAAGAGGGAATTACGGAGCGGGTACATACGGGGTCAAAGATAATAATAATGGAAATGTCGAGTTTCGAAATGTACAAATTGAACGCTTCGAATATGGGTTCTGGGGCATGTACAGCGATGTTAATACCTTCGACCTGGTCAATCTTTTCTACAACAAGGTAGGCATGTTTTTGGGATTGGCCTGCAGTCAAAATACGCTTCGTGAATTATACACCATAGGTAATGATACAGCATTATGGATTAAGGGCGCATCCGGTTTAAGAGTACAAGATTGCCAGTTCGTTAAGGATGGCAGCGGCAGCACGGCTCCGATTATTATCGAAGACCATCATTCTCCATATGACTCTGTATATTTTCATCGTTGCTGGTTCGAAGTAGGCTCCTCTCACCGTCTGGATTCATTTGTGCAAATTTCATGCGGAGCCAATGCAGAGCCTTCCAAAAGTATCATTTTTAGAGACTCTTGCATGGCTATAGGGGCGAAAGTGAATGGAGAGCCTGTGTGTAAGTACTTTGTACGAATTGGTAATGCCAGTCAGATCCTGATTGATGAAGTTACGGCGTTTCCGCACAATCTGAAGAAGCTAGTTGCCTTTGAAGGGAGCTATACCCGACAGCGCGCCACGTTTCGCGGATGTGTAGACTGGGATTATGGCGATGGCTTGATGGCTGACAAGCTGGGCACAGGTGAGGCCAAAATGATTACAGAAACTTACACCAATGAGGGCGTCGTATTTGGAGAGAGCGTTACGATCAAAAAGCCTAGCTTCGTTCATGCTTACGCAGATGTCAGTCAGTTTGTTTCAGCAGGTGTATTAACAAAAATCGCATTTCCATCCATAAAACTGGACAATATTGGCGAATTCGATCTGATTTCTTCCAGCTTCAAAGCTAAAACCTCTGGAATTTACCTGGTTACGGTTTGTGCCACTTGGAGTCAGCCGGTTCTAGCTAATCGTATTAAGATGTCTATTCATATAGGAAATAGCAGCACTCCCCTGGCTTATATAGATGATGCGCTGGCTGAATTCATCAGCTCCAAGGGATCTTTCCCCGTCAAGCTTAACAACGGTGAAACTTTCGATATAAGAGTATGGACGGAGCATGATGCAGCGATACAAGCAGGTATGCCCAATACTTATTTATGCATAGTAAAATTATCGTAATTATGAGAATTCGGCTTATTACACTATGCCGGTACCATGATGATGATCGTGGATGACTTCGAGGCACCAATCATCGCACTCGTCATCGGCACCAGCTGATTCTATCCAAAGCCACCACTCCATTCTAAGTGGTGGCTTTGGACTTTTACCTATTGATGTAATTTCGCTGCTGCAATCCTGCATGCCAGAGTTGGTCGGCAGCTCACGTTCGCATGAAGCCGTTACCGGAAGAACAGCTGCCAGTACGCCGCCCAAGCGATAAACAGCACGCTTGCCGCAAGAAGTGCCCCGCTGCGGACTCTGACAGCCGCCGCTGCCATGGTGAATCTAGCCGCCCAAAGCGATTTTGCATGAACTAATGCGGCAGCCAGCGCAGTGTAAGCAAGTCCTTGCAGCACCAGCCAAACCAAGGAGCGGCCAAGCCATACCGGCGCAAGCTGTTTGGCTCCCGAAGTGAGCAGGAAGCCGAAATAAAGCAGGAACCCGAGGACGGTCAAGGAAGCGGCGGCGCACAGGACGATTTTTGAACGCCGTCCCGGTTCCAAAGCAGTTCCCGCATTCTTGCGCAGCGTACGAAATGCTGTGCCGATGCCGACCCCTGCAAAGCCGAAGAGTAGAACCAGCGCTATGGCGGCCTGCAGCCATGCACTATTATGCCAGTGCAATTTGCCAATGCCGGAAGGAGCGTGACTTTCCTGCTTAGGCCATTCACCGACAACCGCCGATTTCGGGGCGTTCCCGCCCGCCGTTTGCTGAATCCATGACGTCATAGACTCCGCATAACCCGCCGGATAGGTATCGAGCTGTTTAATGCCATCCGCTGTCTCTTTCAGCAAATGGCCTGCGTTGGCAAAAAAACGAAGGGTCGCCTTGTCGTTCCCGCCCCGCTGAAGTGCCTGCTGAATCCGTTTCGAGCTGTCCAGCGCTGGCTCTACCCGGTCCCGGCTCCCCCAGATGGCGAGCACCGGCTGCTTCACCTGTTCAAACGTCGGCATGGGATCGTATAAAGCTTCGGCAAACATGCCCCCGGACAAAGCCAGCTGCAAGCTTTTCTCGGAGAACGCTCTTGCCATCCCGGGAGACGATACGCCTTGATCCTGCATCCGGTTCGCCAGCTGCCACGACTGCTGCTCGATCGGCAGCACACCGGCGGCGCCGACGGTAATTAGGAAAGCCGCCGGACTGGCTTCCCGGGTTGCGGCGAGCGAGGCGACCCAAGCTCCTTCGCTGATGCCCCACAGACCGACCGCTTTCCGGTCTATGTCCGAACGGGCGCTTAATGCCGCCGCTGCCGCGTTCACATCCTCCGCCAGAATGGAGTACGACCGGCCGCCGGCGCGGGATTGGGTGAATCCGTCTGCCCGCTTGTCATAAATAAGCGCCGCTATACCGGCTGTTGCGAACATCTCCGCTTCGCTGCGATATTTTTCCCTGTCGGATGAATTGGAGCCATGCACAAGTATGACGGCCGGATGAGGGCCCGGTGTGTTCGGCATCAGAACCGTTCCACTTAACTTCGTTTCTCCGCTTTGAAATTGAATCGGTTCTTCCTTATAGCGAGAGGACTCTGCATGTGCTGCAGAAGGGGTCAGCAGAGCATGCGCCGCAACAGCGACAGCCAGCGCAAGCCCGGCGAGTTTTTTGGCAATGCTTACGTATCGTTTCAATGAGTTCAGCCTTCTTCCGTTGTTTTTTAAGGCCAACAGCTTGTTGACGCTTTAAGCTTATAAAAAAACAACGGATGCCAAAACGTTCCATAACCGTATTTTCGTCTAAGACCACGGTCTTAGACATCTGAGACCGAACTCGTCCGAACGGAAAACCGATCACAACAAGCCGTTGCGGTGAACGTAAACCGCGGCTTTCGTACGATCCTCTACACCAAGCTTGGCAAAAATGTTCGTGATATGCGTTTTCACGGTTTTCATCGCGATAATTAGCTCCTCCGAAATTTCCTGATTCGACTTCCCGAGTGCGATGAGCCGGAGCACCTCGAGTTCTCTGGCCGTCAGCGCTTCATGCGGCTTCGGCTCGTCTCCGCGGCGTAATTTGGACAGCACCTTGCCCGTTACTTTGGCCTCAAGCACGGATTCCCCTCGGCCGGCCGCTCGAATCGCCTCGGCGATTTGCTCCGCTCGGGACGTTTTTAACAAATAGCTGAGCGCTCCCGCTTCCAAAACGGGATAGACTTTATCGTCATCCAAAAAGCTGGTCAGCACGATGACCTTGACCGGATCGCCGCTGCTGCAAATCGCTCGGGTTGCTTCAATCCCGTCCATCTGTTCCATGACCAGATCCATAACGACGACATCAGGCTTCAGCTCACCGGCCAGCCGTACACCTTCCTTGCCGTCCGAGGCTTCGCCGACCACTTCGATATCCTGCTGCATCTCCAAGTAAGCGGATAACCCCATTCTGACCATTTCATGGTCGTCCACCAATAATACACGTATCATGAACTACGCTCCCCTTCCTGCTCCTGCTCCCGGTCCGAACACGGCACCAGGACGTGAATCTGAGTCCCTGCTCCCGGTACCGATACGATATCGGCGACGCCCCCGATTTCAACGGCGCGTTCCCTAATAATCCGCAGGCCGTACGACGAGGCTTGCACCCTAGCTTTGTCGAAGCCTATGCCGTCGTCCGTTATTTTAAGATGGATTTGGCCGCCGGACAAAAATAGCTTTACGGTAATCGATGCGGCTTGCGAATGCTTCGCCGCGTTAGATAAGCTTTCCTGCAGTATACGAACGAGATGATCGGCGACCCCGCCGGCCATTCCGTGCAAATCCTCGATCTCGGATTGTATCGACACATCATGCTTCTCCGCATACTGCTGCAGCAGCTCCTCGAAGCCTTCCTTCAAGGTTGCTCTTTGAAGAACCGCGGGACGCAGCTGCAGCAGCAGCGCCCGCATTTCCTTCTGCGCCTCTTCGGCCAGCGACTGTACGGCAGCAAGGCGCTTGCGTGATTTATCCGCGTTCAAATCTTCGCTTTCGGCCAGTGCCGACGTCATCATCGTTATGGCAAACAGCTGCTGGCTAACCGCATCGTGCAGGTCGCGCGCAATGCGCTGTCTCTCTTCGAGCACAGCAGCAGCTTTGAGCCGCTCGCCTAGCTCCGACTTTTCCGACGCTAGACGCTGCAGCGACTCCACCTGCAGCTCGACGCGCTCCGCCATTGTATTCAAATGGGCACTCAGAACGCCAGTTTCATCGTTCTCCAGGGTCAGGCTCCCCGGTACACGATGGGTAAAATACCCCCGCTCGTAGTGATAAACCGCGTCGGCCAGCTGCTCCAGCTTCCGCTTCATTCGTCCGCCGTATACGTAACCCGGGACGGTCCCGGCCGCAGCGATCAGTACGGCGGCGCCTAGCAGTGTCGGAGTATGGGCTAGCAGCAAGAATGGAATTGGCAGACCGAACAAAGCCGTTATCGCGACTGCCGATGTCGACATAACGAGAACGGCTGCGAGCAGGTGCACGCAGACCCATTTCCACCGGATTCCCATAAATGGAGTTCGTTTCATAGATACTTCACCGCCACATCTCCGGCCATAGTTGTCACGACGATATGGAGCCTCGTGCCTGACTGGGAATACTTCTCTGATTGATACTCTACGCACCGGTTGAACCGGGTTGATTTGCTGCCCAACACATCCATGCTGCCTGCGCCCGCCTTACCTACGACGCTTACTTCGACATCGGGCGGAACGTAAACAACGATACTTCCCACCCATCGCTCGACCAACACTCTATGCTCACCTTCCGGGATGATAGCGCTGGACAAATCAAGCCGAACGTCGCCCATACCGCGATCAATGCGGACAGGCTCCATATAGTCTAACCGAATGTGAGTACCGGTCCATTGAAGCCGTTTCCACACGCGGCCTGGAGAAAAGTCCGCCAGGAGCAAATATCCGCAGCCCATCACTGCGGCGGCCATAAGCGTACCGCTCTTCGATAGTCCCAGGCTCACAGCCGCCTGGACCACGGCGTACGCCCATGGCAAGACGGCGGCCGCTCTCGATAGATAGCGGTAAACAAGTAAACCTGCTCCGAGCCCGAACAACGGATCAAGCCAATCGCCGTATCCATATCGGACTGCAATGAAATACAATACAGCAAACCCGACGACAAAAAGCGTGACCGGATGCCGGCCGATACGTTTGATCATGCCACGGTTCCCGGAAAGGTGATGCCGTTCATTTAATCGTGATTTCACCGGCGGACACCTCCACGTTGATTGGAATGCGGCCTTCCCCGCTGGATGCCAAGAGCTCTTTTTCAGAACGCTTATCTATGTTCTCGAATGGGTACCGGCTGTCGACGTTACCGCGTTCGACCTTCGCCTCTATCCGGGCGTCCGCAGGTGTCGGCAAATGAACCTCGGCCCTTCCGTTCCCTACTCGAGCATAAGCCGGACCGGTCAGCTCGCGAAAGTCCGCTACCAGCTCGCCGGACTGCATTTCAGCGTGCAGCGGGCCGTTGTACTGCTCCAGGCGGACTTCACCGCTCTTTACGTTAAAGTCGCCCCCGTTTACCGTCATATGGGCAGCAGAAAGCTCCCCCGCCTGCTTTAAAACGACGCTCAGCTTGCCGGCAAAGGTATCGAGTTGGACGTCACCGGTCTGCAGCTCGATGGACGCGCTTCCGGCAACGACCGATTCCGCTCGGAACGAGCCGGACGTTGCCGTATACTGCAGCCTACCTGCATGTACGCCTGCCAGCTTCGCCTGTCCTGTCCTGGCTTGAATCGTCAGCTCTGCCAGCGACAAGCCGCCTCCCTCCGCTTCCTTCGGTACTTCGAAAGCGAAGTCTCCTTCGTCATAATTCACTGACAGCCGATTTCGATAAGCCGACGGAAGGTGCACGACCAGTGTGGAGCGAAGCGGGAACAGCGCAAACCGGCCGCGCTCCGCGCTGATCTCGACCGCTTGGCCGACAGTACTGGCATGCAGTGCTCCGCTGCCCTCCATAACGGCAAGCACATCATCCCTTTCTTCCGTAACGATTCTTACATTCATTCCGGATGCATGAACCCCTATCGTCTGCGGCAGGCTTCCCCCGCCCACGGCCGCTTCGTTGGGCCTCCACGCAATCCCTTCTTTCGGAACAGCACTGATTAAGAGGATCAAACCGATCCCAAGCAATGCTATACCGACTTGCTTTTTACCTTTCATACCGCTCCTGCCTTCCCGATACCCATGTTCCCCCCATCATACCAAATTCGTATCCGCCTGTAACCCGTCCTCCATCCAGGAATGCTCTAAGACCCCGGTCTTAGTAGAAGCTGTCAGCAGATTTTGGTTTGTACGGAAAAGATGTTAGCTCTCAAAAAATGGTAAGGTCTCTCTCCTTCTCTCCGGTAATAGAGGAAGTTAAGTCTTAAATTAATGTATATGTTCAATATTGTCATAGGGATGGTACATTATGAGCTATAGACCAGCCTTACCATACATAGGTCATTTACGTTTTTTTTCGAAGGAGGTGAGATGCTTATCGCCAGCAAGACCGAGGATCCTGTTTGTTGTCAGCGCTTCCAATCAGGTGTTTAGATTGATTGAGCCGAGCCTTGTTTAACAAGATGAAAGCTAAGGAGGAACATGTAGAATGAGAAACATTAGCTGGCGAAAAGCACTTGCCGCTAAGATGGTTAGCGCGCTGCTGCTTTCCATCATCAGCCCTGTGCCGTTTTTCGCCCCGGTTCAGGCTGCGGCTATGGCTGCTCCGGTGACAGCGAACTGGTACAATACCTACCAGACTATGGACGGAGCAGGCGCTGCCTATGCATACACCGATTCCGTACATATGATGCAGCTTGCTGCCGCAGGCCATCAGGATACCGTAAGGCATCTGCTTAATCTGACATTCAGCGAGAAGGACGGCACCGGCCACGACATCGTACGTGTGATCATAGGCGATAACGGCGGCCTCACCGCCAGCGGTACAGCAGCAAGCCCTGGCTTTAACCCGGTAACGGGTTTGCTTGCCGATGTAACAAAGCCCGGCTTTGACGTCCAGGGGAATCCCATTCCCATGAGAGGAACGGCCGGCCAATACGGTTATAAAATAGAAGGAAGCGATCGTTATTACGACGGCAATACCGATAGTATCTGGCCTAACGAGCCGGAGCATGACCCGGGTACGCTGGTGCCTGTGGAGGGCTTCGTATGGGATTACCCGTCTTGGAATCGGCCGATTGCCAATGACGACGGAGGCCCTACCAACCTCCTCAGCTCACCTGACAGCGATCCTGTTGTGATCAAAAACTCTCCTCGTACGAGAAAAGAGCTCTTCGATTTCGACCAGGTGTGGACCATGCGCCAGGCTATGCAGTATGGCGTTAAGCAATTCTACGCCTGCACGTGGACGGTACCTTACTGGATGAGCAATTCCTCGACCAATGCTCCTAACAAAATTATCCGCGGCGACACAGCCACAATAGATGGAAAAACCGTAAAAATTTATTATCAGGCTTATGCCGATTATCTCGTCAATTATATCCGCGGCATGTGGGAGCAATGGGGGATCCCCATTACCCATATCAACCCCTTTAATGAGGTTGACCTCGCAGGCGGGACCGCAGCCTATGTCCAGGAGCTTATTGACGGCTATATAGGTCCTGCCCTAAAAAAATCCATGCAGCCCGGCGGCGCGCTCTACGATATCAAGGATCCTGACGGAAAGGTCATTGATTTTATCCCTCAGCTTGCTGCATTGGACGGAACCAACCTCAGTGCTTCTCTAAGCAGAGGCGGCGCCGTTTTTTCCGAAACCGACGAAGCCAATGCGTTAAACAAAAATCCATACCTCGACGTGTTTACTACCCATTTGTATGGCACCGTCGGCATCGGCACGGATGAGACAAAGCTTTACCATACGGGAGACTTTTCCCAGAGCCCGTTGGATTATACGAAGGACGGATCCAAGTATCCGGAGTATCTTACCCGGTATAAACTGTGGCAGGCGGAGTTCATGAATCAGGACACGAGCGACGGATCAGCCGGTGCTTACACCCAGCGCTACGGAAATCAGAACATCAATGACGCTGTACGCTGGTCCAATCTGATGACGAATATGTTCACCAGCAATCCGGGCTTTAACGGCTTCGTCTGGTGGAGTATGTGGGATAGCAACGGTGCAGACGGCTCCGACCTGATTCGCTTCGTTACTACCAACTCCCAGCAAAAGTCCGGGCGCATCAGCACGCTGACCGGTGAATACCGCGTGTTCAAGCGCTTTTACGGCTTCGGCCATTTCTCCCGCTTTATGAAGCCGGGCGACGTACGCTTCGATGTCACACGGGTACCCGCAACCGATGTGAATGTGGTCGGCTTCAAGAACCCGAACAACAATGATTTCTCCATCACGGTCACCAACGCCAATAACGACGACAGCATTCAGCCTTTGGAATTTACGCTGAAGGACTTCCCGGCAGGCACCAAGAGCGTAACTGTATTCCGTACCTCAGGCAGCGAGAATCAGAAGAAGCTCGATGCGATTCCCGTAACAAACGGCAAGTTCCGTATAGACATTCCATCAGCCAGTATCGTCACCATTGTACCGTCCCAGGGCACTTATGCCTCGTATAACGGTCTTGACGGTGAGCGCGATATTTTCTCCTCCCTGGAAGCGGAAGGAAACGACAATGGCGTTACAGGCGACACCGCAGGCAATGCCGGCCGTGCCAATGAAGCTGTTACACTGAGTGACGGAAAATATCTCGCATACAAAAACGTGAACTTTGCAGATGGCTCCGCTAACGGCGGTGTGGTCCGCAGACACTTGTTGTATCTAACCGCACAGGTGAAGTCAACACAAGGCGGCAGTCTTCTTGCCTACGTCCTGCCAACTGGTACCGCAGTGAACGACACGGCCGATATAGTATCGCAAGGTACGCAGGTAGCCAAAATTCAGGTACCGGCTAACGACAAGTACGGCAAATATCAAGACATGGTAGCTACAGGGGACCTTAGCGCATATGGACATAAGGATCTTTATATCGTAGCAGCGACGAACGGGACCAATGGTTCCCTAACCGTTGACCGGTTCTTATTCGGAGCCAATGATTCCGACTGGAGTACCGCTGCTAACAACTCGACCGTTTCCATACCAGGCAATATTCTTCTTAACGGGGACTTTGATACCGCCAATGCCTCCAATACAAACAATTGGGCCACCGGCAGATTCAATAACGGGACATTTCTACAATCGGTAACAGAGCCTTCCTTAACGGCCGATACCATTCAGAGTTACTCGGGTCTTTCGCGTTATCTCAAGAACAGCTCCACATCGAAGGTTGCCGGCTCTGTAAAAATTTCCGGCCGCATTGATGCCGCTGGCCAATATGACGGGATATGGCAGGATGTTACCGGCAAGCTGACAAAAGGAGAAAAATACAACTTCAAGGGGTATTTTCTCTCCATGAAGAGCCGTCCGGAGAGCTATGATGTTGCTGCGGAAAACCCGGGCGACGTCGAAATTGCCCTGGTATATTACGACAGCGAAGGAAAACAGCTGGGCCTAACTCCTATCAATGGCCGTGATATGCCTGAGCCGTACGCAGCTCGTGAAGCCGGAGATCCAGCCTACTGGAACGCCAACGGACAACTTGTGGGCCGCATCCTGGAGGGCGGACCGCTCGGCCTCACCTCCTTCCAGCCTGTCGACGTTAAGGTGGCTGACTGGCATGAGACCCCTAACCAACCATTCACTTATAATGAGCCGGATGGCACAGCCAAGGTGGTTTTGGCCCTGTATGCGAAGGATTCCAACATCCTCTTTGCCGATCAGCTTTCGCTAACACCCGAAGTTGTATCCACTTATCATATTTTCGTTGACGGAGTCCAGCCTTCCGATTTTGATGTGAGTAAGTCCGATTATTCGTATACCGTTACTGGAAGCACCGTACCCATAGTAACGGCGTCATCAAATGATCCGGATGAACAAGTAAGTATTTCCCAGGCCGAAAGTAATCTAGGTACAGCTGTTGTACGTTTTATTAAAGGACAGAATGTGAAAACGTATAGAATAGCATTTAATTCAAATGAAGTCATAAGCTTTGCCAATGGGCTTCCGGCAGGCTGGGAGATCCTGAACCCGGACCATGTTGAAGCTTCTATCAGTACAACCAAGAGCGCTGTAGCTGTAAAAGCCTTTAAGGCGGATGCGGATTACCCCAATAACCGTAACATACTGCAGTTACCGGTTTCACTAGCTGGGAATTGGACCCTTACAGCGACCATTAACACGAATATAGCACTTAGTGCATCCGATACAAACGGCACACAAGCGGGTATTGGTATCTACAATACTTCCAGTGGAGATAATTATGAAATTGATGCCCAAAAGGTAAACACGAATACCAAAGTTCATAATGCGAGTAAATCGGGTACCAGCACGACGAATAATACTTCGAGCACCAACCTGAATGGTTCAAGCTATTGGATTCGGATAGTGAAGAATGGAACCGGTGTACAGGGGTATTATTCAACGACCGGCGGCTCCACTTGGAATACGATGGGAACGAATGTGTCATTTACTCCTGATTTCTTCCAAAATGCCAAGCTTCGTCTGTTTGCTGTAAACAAAAGCAGCTCCATCGATTTGGATGCGGCATTCTCCAATGTGACTTTATTGATGACTGCGGCTGATCCTGGGAATGTTAATTCCGACCAACAGGCGGTGGAGCAAGCAGCGGCTCTAATAGGAAACCGTATTGCCGTTCCAAATGCAGCCGGGAATGACGCAGTAACCTTGCAAGCAAAAGCACAAGATTTACTTGCTAATGATGCAAAGCTAAAATTACTTGGAGTTACCTGCCATATTTCCATTGAGGATGGGAAATTTGTACTGACCATAACTAAAGGAGCCGCCAGTATAAGCATCCGCTCGCTTACCATCGCAGGAGACGGATCGGCAGCTATTACCAAAGATTTTGAGGATCAGACGCTTCAAGGCTTCACGCCGCAGGGCAGCGCTACCGTAACCCTGACCCCGACAAACGAAGCCAATCATACGACAGGCGGAACGTACGCTTTGAAAGTAACCGGAAGAAATGCCAATTCGGATGGGCCTTCCATCCATGTGAAGAACGCCGTCAAGATCGGCCACGAATACAAAGCTGCCGTATGGGTCAAGCTCGCCAGCCCGACAAGCGCGCAATTAAAGCTTACCGCAGTCGTTCATGCGGCAACACCTTACTATATTAGCCTTCAGCAGCAAACAGTAAGTGACACAGCCGGCTGGGTCAAGCTGGAAGGCACCTATCGTTTTTTGGACGATGATGTAACTTTATATGTGGAAAGCCCTAACAGCACTACAGCCTCCTACTATATCGACGATTTCAGCTTCGAGGACACGGGTTTGCCAAATATAGTTCCTCTCAAAGAGGCTTATAAGAATGACTTCCTGCTCGGAAATGTGCCTGGACCCAATGATCTGACACCGGGCAACGGGCAGAATGCCTTCTATAACTATCATTTTAACACCGTGACCTTTGGCAATGAGATGAAGCCGGACGCTTTGCAGAAAAACAAGGGTACCTTTACATTTACTACCGCAGACAGCATGGTTGCGAAGTCCCAGAGTATGGGAATGAATATCCATGGCCATGTGCTGGTGTGGCACAGCCAGACCCCTGCGTGGTTTACTCAAAAGGTAGACGCAGCTGGAAATGCATTGAAGGATGCAGCTGGTAATCCGATCTACCTCAGCCGTGACGAGGCTCTTGCCAATATGAGGACTCATATCAAAACCGTGATGGAGCACTACGGAGATCAAGTAATCTCTTGGGACGTCGTCAATGAGGCTATGCAGGATGGACCGCCGGCTGTTGCCAATTGGAAAGATGCGATGCGGAAATCGCCATGGTATTATTCCGTAGGCCCGGACTTCGTAGAGCAGGCATTCCTCGCGGCTAGAGCCGTGCTGAATGACCATCCCGAGTGGAACATAAAGCTGTACTATAACGATTTCAATGAGGAATTCCCTGCGAAGAGAGATGCTATCTACGACATGATAAAAGAAATGAACGATAGATATGCTCAGACCCACCCGGGAAAGCTCCTCGTTGACGGTATCGGTCTGCAGTCTCATTACGATATGAGAACAAACCCGGCCAATGTTGAGGCTGCAATTGTGAAGTACGCCTCGTTGGGCGTTGAGCTCAGCATCAGCGAGCTTGATGTTCTGGCTGGAATGAACTCCTCTCTATCTGCGGAATGGGCGGATAAACAGGCAAGTCTATACGCGCAATTATTCAAAATCTATAAGAAGCACGCCGATAAAATAGCACGAGTGACCATCTGGGGATATGCGGATAATTTCAGCTGGAGAGCCAGCCAAAATCCGCTGCCTTTCGTTGGTTCTCTGGCGCCGAAGCCGGCCTACTACGCAATCATTGATCCGGATAAATACCTGACAGAGCATCCGCTCTATTCACCGCCTGAGACGAGCAGCTCCACGGCTCCGTATGGCACACCTGCAATCGACGGAACCGTCGATGATATTTGGAACAATGCCCCAGAGATGCAGATTAATCATTTTCTAATGGCAACGGCAGGAGCTTCAGGAACTGCGAGAGCTCTCTGGGATGAGAACCATCTGTATGTACTGTTCCAGGTAAAAGATACGCAGCTCAGTAAATCAAGCACGAATAAGGCGAACCAGGACTCCGTTGAAGCATACGTGGACGAAGACCGGGTGGACGCATGGCCTTATCGCGAAGATGACGGAGAGTACAGAGTCAACTACGCAAATGAGCAATCCTTCAAGTTCCTCAGCAATTCGACGCCGGCCACATCCCCCGGTTTTGAGTCGGCAGCTGCTGTAGACGGAACGAATTATGTGGTCGAAATGAAGATACCGTTTAAAACGATAACACCGCAAAACGGTACAAGGATCCGCTTCGATGCGCAGGTAAACGATGCAGCAGGGTCTACGCTCCAGAGCGTGGCTACATGGAATGATATTCTTGGAAGAGCGAATAAATCCACAGAGGTATTCGGGAACCTCACCCTCATCGGCAGGACAGCGGCTGACACGACCCCGCCGACATGGGCACAAGGCAGTAGGCTCGAAGAATCCAATGTAACCAGCACGGGGCTCACATTAACGTGGACGGCGGCTGAGGACGTAAGCGGGGTGGCCGGCTACAGGATATTCAATGGAGTAGATGCTGAACCAATTCCTGTATCCGGAGCTGTATATAGCTATCCTGTTACTGGCTTAATGCCGAATACGAGCTATACATTTAAGGTTGAAGCAGGAGATACGGCCGGCAATTGGAGTACGAACGGTCCCTCCAAATCGGTTAGAACGCTCCCCTCGAACGTACTTTCAGCAGCATTAACGGGTGTAGATCGTGTCGTTCCCGGCCAGTCCTTTAACGTGAACTATGGATTGAGTAACGTAACACAGAGTGTCTACGCCCAAGATGTAACGGTCAATTATAATGCTTCCCAACTCGAGCTTCTAGGCGTTCAATCGTTGAAAACAGGACTTTCCGTCGTTGACACCCATGAAGCGGCACCTGGCCAAATACGTATTCTGGCGGTCTCTCAAGGCGGGAAGAACGCCGTGAACGGCGACGGGGACCTGCTTCAGCTTCAGTTCAAGGCGCTTCCTGTGTCCGGTACGGTCACTAGCGCCGTATACCTGACGAATGTAAAGGTATCTGACGGTAACGGAGCAGTCTCGAACGTTAGCAGCGGGCCTGCCTATCGAGTCGTTATAAGCTCAGTCGATAAAACGGCACTGAATCGCGCTATTGAAACGGCCGTTGCGAGCTTGAATGCTGCTACGGAAGGCACTCTCTGGGGACAATATCCAGTCGGGTCCAAGGTGGCCCTGCAGGCAGCGGTCAACGCTGCACAGGCAACAGCCTCGAATCCTTCCGCTGCCCAAGAGCAGGTGGAGCAGGCTCTCTCTCAGCTTAACCTTGCGCTGCAAGCCTTCCAAAGCTCCCTTCAGACCCAAGCTACCATCGGGGATTTGGGAGTCATGGCCAATAACTACAATAAAACCTCCGATTCACCGGACTGGAGCCTTTATATGCGCTACGATTTGAATCAAAATGGCCGGATAGATATTTCCGACCTGGCGTATATCGCAAGATTGATTCTGAAATATTGAAGCAAGCCATGGTTTTTCCGGAGGAAGGTAGCCTTAGCCCTTATCCTTTACCTTCCTTCCGGCATTTTGGGTAGAAAGGACTTATCATTATGCCTAGAAGATACGGTTTGATAGGAATGATTCTTGCGACCATATTCATAAGCTCCATTAGTTCGGCCTCCATATCGCATGCGTATGCGGAAGGATCACCCCGGTTCATATTGACAACAAACGCAGACTCGGCTGCCGTCGGCAGCGAATGGAAGGTCAGTGTTAAAGGATTACAGCTGGAGGACTTATATGCATACGAAGTCAACCTTACCTATGATGCAACGAGGCTCAAGTTCCATTCCGCTGAAAGCAATGCATCCGGAGGGTTTACTGTCGACCCCATTATCAATGGCAACAGGATTCTGCTCGCACATACAGGCGTAGGGGCAGTACAGGGATTGAACGGGGACCAAACCCTTTTTACTCTTACCTTCACAGGGATAGCTGCCGGAACGGCTGATATTGGGCTTGATCAAATGACCTTGGTGAATGTTGTTGATTCCCAATTGCATACTTCAGAAGCAGCCATTGGTGTCAAGAAAACCGTTAGCATTGTGAATAGAAGCAGCGGCAATAACGGCGGAGGCCATAGCAGCGGAGGAGCTTCCGGCGGTGCTAACGGACCGTCCTCTACTCCTGCTCCTGTAAAAATGACGGATGATGGTCATGGCAAAAAAACCGTAGAGCTTCCTGCCGGCGCCACGGAAGTGAAAATAGCAATGAGCCAGATTGGCACCGACCCCCGGACCCGCCTCGAGATCAGGAACGACAATCTGAGCGTGGAGCTGCCTCCCGAGGTGCTTCTGCAGTTAAAAGGAGCTGTATCCGAGGAACAATTGAATACCAGTACACTCTATTTCGTCATGAATCCGCTGCCTCCCGATGACGCAGGGAAGCTGATAGACCGGCTTCAGCATTCCCATCACGTCGGTTTAAGGCTGTCCGGCAACGTATACGAATTCAGCCTGCAATTGATTACAGGAGAAAATCAGACCATTTCCTTGACAACCTTCACAAAGCCGATTACTTTGCGATTGAAAGTAGATCCTTCCTTAGACGCCAAGCTGGTCTCCGTTTATCACATAACGAAAGATGAAGCGCTTGAGTTTATGGGCGGAACCTTCACCAATGGGGAAATTTCCGCCGACCTTCATCATTTTAGCCAATATGCCGCCTTAGAATATACCAAAGTATTCGAGGATGTTCCCCATAGTCATTGGGCGAAGAAGGTCATTACGGAGCTTGCTGCCAAGCATATTGTAGCTGGTACCAGCGACATGAATTATGAGCCGGAACGGATGATCACCCGGGCTGAATTCACCGCTTTGCTGGTTAGGGCCCTTCATTTAACCGACAAAGGGGATATCCGCTTCTCGGATGTTTCGGAATCTGACTGGTTCTTCCCTGAGGTTTCCATTGCAGTGAAGGCCGGAATGGTTGAAGGAACGAGCGAAACAACCTTTGAGCCCGGGACACCGATCTCGCGGGAAGAAATGGTTGCCATGCTTATGCGCACCTATCTACTGCACCATAAGGCAGATGCTATACCTGCCGGAGCTGCCTTTGATGATGAGGACGCGGTTTCTCCATGGGCCTTGCCTTATGTCAGGAATGCGAAAGGCTTGCATCTTATCGAGGGCCGGGAGGATAACAGGTTCATCCCTCAAGGAGTCGGAACTAGAGCGGAGGCAGCCCAAGTGATTTACAATTTCTTGAGTTTTTAATGCTGCAGCTTCTGACGGTCCCTTGGAATCGGTAAAATGCAATCAGCCTCCCTTAAGCCGGGAGGCTGATCCTTTATCGTTTAGGAGATTATGCGCAGCAATATCCTGCGGATATACCACCATACATAGGCTTGAAAGTCTCCCTCTGCCAAAGCATTGTGCATATGATAAGCCACCTACAATGCCTCGGGCCAGCGATCCGCCGATTTGTTGTCGCTATCCGGATAATAAACCTCCGTCATCCAAAGCTCGCCTGAGCAGCAGAGAGAGCAAGCCCGAACTAGCTGCTTGCTATCTCGCTGCAATGTTCTGTTTCACTTCGTTTCTAATCATGACGACTAGCTAATCACCTATTCAAATATTTTGGACGCAACATACGCCAAATCCATAATATCGATCTTATTATCGCTATTCATATCCGCCATCTTGGCTGTTGTCCAGTCTGCACTGCTGGAATCCTTACCGTAATGGTAAGCAACCATTGCAAGGTCACCTACATCAATGATTCCATCTTGGTTGAGATCTGCAGACACTTCCTTAATCACGGCCGCCTTGAAGGCAGCTACCGCGCTGTTCAATGCGGTGACCGCATTGTCAACCTGGGATTGCGTCGCGCTTGGGCTGTCTTTGACAGCTTTGGCTGCATTGATTGCTATGCCGAACACATCCTTGGCTGCTTGCGGGTATTGACCTGGCAGTGTGCCCACTACGGCAGCGTCATACAAGCCCTGTGCAGTCGTAATGGCTGTTGTCAGTGCCGTCTTGTCTACAACGGCATCAATCTTGCCTATAGCAATGCTCTTGCTTCCAAGAGCCGCCTGAATCACCGTTCCTTCGGGAGCCACGCCCAGCTTGGCTTGGGCAGCCGCAATCGTTCCGGTCGTATTCTGTACGCCGGCCTTGACCTTGAAGGTTAGATTCAGAACCGGCGTGCTGCCCCCGGATACCCCTCCGATATTGGCGGCAATGAGCCTCACTTTTCCTGCGGTCGCTTTATCCTCTGTCACGACCTGGATGTTGTTGTTTGCACCTACCGCACTTACATAGTCAAATACGTTGGAATCATAAGACAAGGTGATGTCTTGGGCAAACACACTTTGTGTCAGATGGTTCAAGCTAACGCCCACAGTAAAGCTGCTTCCAGGCTTCACGCTGCTGTCTGCGGTAAGTGCAGCCGTTGCTTCTTGTGCTTGTTTGTTGAGGCTTAAGGTATAAGCTGTTTCTCTTACTCCATCCTCGGCAACCACTCTAACGTTCAAAGTTGTCGTGTCAGATAGTAAAGTTACTTTTCTTTCTGCTGTATCGTCAATTAAGATATTATCAACATATACCAAAGCATTCGCGTTTTCGGGAGTGAATTTAACTAGAGCCTCTGTAGAATGAGCAGGAACAGAAACTGAATAATGGTTATCCGTCAATGCCGCTGACGTTCCGCCTGCAGTAACGCTCTGAAGCTTCGTGCTATTGTTATAGTCTTTCAGAATGGAAACCGTTCCGAATAATCTGCCCACGTAACCCGATCCTTTGTTGGCGAACTTTACAGTTACTTTTGTTTTTCCCGCTATCAAATTCGCCGGAATTTGATATCTAACCTCATAAAATTGGTCGGGGGTTTTGGCTGCTATGGTTTCTTCCTTAATGAGATTGCCATCAACATATACATTAAAGGTTCTTCCTTTATCACCGCTATAATATTTGGTGGATATATAATTAGTAACGGAAGGATCGACTGCCATATCATAACTTATCCATGCGGCTCCTGTTGCCCCGCCCCATGCTTGACGATACTGTTCCCCGCCGTAGGAACCTCCTCCCGTATTTCCTTGCAAGTTATGCGCTAATTCATGCTGGTCATTCGTAATTTGCACTTCATCGATCTTGGCAATGGCCCTTTTTGCCGCATTCTTTTTATTCAAAATATTTTTTTGGAACGTCGGGGAATCTAAGGCAGATAAATAGAAGTAGATCCCATATCTTTCTTTGTATAGTGAATAATAGGGCGTAAACTTCAAATGATTATCTTCATCCGTATTCCGCAAAGTGAATTCCAGCTTTCCTTCCGTCTTAACCAGATTGTTTTTGACATTATGTATCCAGTCCGTAACAGAGCCATCTTTAACAAGGATATAATCCTTAAAGGTTACGCCCGGGGGCAAATTTGCTTTCTGCGAAGCAAGATGCGGAATCGCGACCATCTGCTCCGTTCCAAGTCCTGCACTTAAAACAAGAGGACCATACGTAAATGCTGCCGCTTCAGGATTATCTATAAGGGTTGATACCTGTACTTCCAAAGGGAACGTCAATTCAACAACATCCCCCTTCTTCCATACACGATTTATATCTATATATCCGTTGGCTGCTTCCACATTCAATGCTGCCCCGTTAATCGTCACAGCTGCTTTTTGACCTTGGGCAATCCACTCTGGCGATCTAAATTTAATATTCATGGCCTCGGAAGGTGCAGCATTAATTGTAAACGTTGCCTTATCGCTTTGAGGGATATTGGTTTCTTGTGTTAGCTGAAAGCCTTTTTCAGCCCAGTTCAGCGTCGAGCTCAGGTACATGTTGACATAAAGATCTTGATCGGTATGATAGTAGATACTGTCATCCAATTTGGTGAAATTCTCCATACCGCTTCCGGTATCGCACCAGAAGCTATCGAACTCTGTAGAAAATACTTTGAAATATCCGGTTCCCATCGGTTTAAAGTACGTACTCATACCAGTCTCCGGATTAATGGAGGACATGATCTCATTTTGCAATGTCTTTTCATAATAATTTGCATATTTGATATCTCCGGTAAGCCTGAACAACTCTCTTGTAAGCTTCAACATGTTATAGGAATTACAAGTTTCATCGTTTATGTTATTCCTGTAATTATCCAACTGCCCGGGTTCCCTGAAATGCTCGTTTTCGCTATTTCCACCTGTTACATAGGTATGGTCGTTGACCACCATTTCCCAAAAATTCTCCGCTGCTTTCAAATAGAACGATTCCGCTTCACCTAATGTACGATATCGGTTCAATGCGCCGATAAACTTGGGAATTTGTGTATTTGCATGCTTGTTCGACAATACATCTTGACCGTTAACGATGGGGGTAAACAAGGAATCCTCATCAAACCTATGGGCTGCCGTTAAATGATTCGGGCTACTGGTGTATTTATAGAGTTCATATAGCGCGTCGTTGATACCGCCATATTCTACGTTCAATACTCTTGTATGAGTTGAATCGTCCCATGTTTGAGTCCTGTTATATGCCCAATCTCCCAACTTGCTTGCAATCTGCAAGGCATCTCCATTTCCTTCGTACTTATAAATATCTACAAGCCCTGCAATAATTTTATGCATGGTATACCACGGTACCCAGCTTTGCCCCTCGATCTTGCCTTCAATCACATCAAAATGAGCCTCCGGTGTTGCAAAAACATATCCATTGCTGCTTGCATTCTGACATGCCTTCAATTCACTGATAATGTAATCGATTTTGCTCTTCACTTGCGCATTCAGAGCCGGATTATTTTTGGTTTGTTTATATGCCTGTGATAACGCTGTCATGTAATGTCCCAATGTATGCCCTCTAAGATAGCTCCAGCTGCCTTCCCAACCGTTATAAAGCTCTGCTTTCTTTGGTAAACCTGCTACCGTTCTGAATCCCGACAAAAGACGATCCGGATCAAGCTTTAACAAATATTCAACATCTTTATTGAATGCATTCACATAAAAGGGATCTGTAACATCTACCTGCTCCATGTCAAAGTTTTTGAGCTTTGCAGAATCTCCTGCATACTTACTGGTTATCACAACGACAGAAAATTCTTTGGTTAACGTTACGGAACCATAGGTTATAGTGGCTGTTATTGTAATTGGAGTATCTACCCCTGGATCCGTGACCACTCCTGTATTTGAAATTACATTTTCATTTGAAGTACTCCATGAGATGGTGCTTCCATTGATCCCTTTTGCCGGGAACGTAAGATTGCCTCTCGTTGTCTCCGGTAGAATGATTGCATCCTTATCTTGCTGTGCAATGATCTTTTCGTCTATAAACCCGCCCTCCGCTTTATAAACGTTTCGAATAGCTTCATCTGACGCAGCGACACTGTAAATCTTGAATTCATCCACGTTCAGTTTTGAATAGCCTCCGCCGTAGAGGGGGGAGTTAAAGCCTAAATACTTATGATCGGTATTATTTGCTACAATGCTGCCGCCCTGCTTATTATAAGAAACCTTTTGAGCAATACCATTACGGTAAATTCCCACATTTTTTGTTGCACTATCATAGGTGACCGCAATATGAGTCCACTCTCCAACGGGAAAGAATGTACTTCTGTCCCCTGTCACATACGATTCCTGCACACTTGTTCCCGTGGAAAGCTTTAATGGAACTGTATCGCTCAGGATGCTTAAATACCATCCTTCTCCCATCCAATTTCCACTTGGCTTGTTCCACATGATCATATGCTCGCCTTTTAACGCAGAATCTGGCTTTACCCAAAAAGAAACGGTCAGATTTTGCGGTTGTAATGCGGGTGACGTACCTAAATCAATATAATTATTCGTTCCGTTTAGCTGCAATGCTTTCCCGACTTTTCCGTCAACATAATTTGCGTTGCCGTTCAGTACCCCTTGAATTCTATTACTAGAGGAATCTGCAATATTATTTTCAAATTTTAACTCCGGCTGCTTTGAACCATCTAATTCTGCTGCATATGTCGGAATAGCGAAACCAGAAAAACCCGACATTAGATTTGCCATTAATGTTAAGGATATTAACTTAGGTACGCTCTTCCTCATTGGCCTATTTATTCCTTTTAACCGTTTCATGACATTGCTCCTTTTGAAAGTTTTTTACTTTCATTTCCCTGCTTGATACAGCCTGTAGATTACGGTTGCAGATTGTGCCCTCGTCGATACACCCTTTGGTTCAAAATGCCCTTCTGCCACCCCGTCCATTAAGCCCGTCTGTTTAGCAAATAAAACAGCATCCTTCGCATAGGCAGAGATTCGATCCTGATCAAGGAAATCCTCGGTTGTCCCGTTTGCTTGAACAGCTGCAGAATTAATCATCCTGGATGCCCGGTAAATCAGCACCGCCATATCTTCACGGGTGATCGGATCGTTCACGCCGAAGCTGCCGTCCTCCTTGCCTTGTACAAGACCGGCCTTTTGCGCAGAAGCAATGGAATTATAATACCATGCACCTGGAGCAGCATCCGTAAATGACGCCATTGCAGAGGAGTCCTCCAAATCAAACAATTGAATCAGCATTTTAACGAATTCGGCTCTTGTTACCTCCCCATCCGGTGTAAAACGACCCTCGCTTCTACCGTTCACTACTTCACGGGCCGCCAAGCCAAGAACGGCGTCATTCGCCCAAGTGTGCCCATCCATATCGTTAAAGGAAACCTGAACGTGGTTTGCCGTATACATGCCGAAGCGGGCAGGATGGAACTGTACCTTCCCTGCAGCCGGGTTGTAATACCCGTTCCTAACCACATCTAATTTTCCTTCTTCAGATACACGGTAAATGACTACCTGATTTGGATTTTCATTCGCTAACAACGTATAAGGTACTTCTACTGCAACACGGTTCTTGTTAAAGTTTGTGATTGGGCTGCCGTCTAAACTCAATTGAAGCTCATTTATAACGGAATTTCCGATTTTTGCTCTAACATCCTGTGAATAGCTGGCAGGGTCTGCCTTTGCGATCTGTAGTTGCAAATTGGATATTTCTGATATCACGCTGCCATCAAGTACATCCCTATGAATGGAAACGGAAGCAAGATCCGTCTCAATCCTAACCATCTTGACTTTACCTGGTTCCGAGCTGAGCTGTTGAAGCTGATATGCCGGCAGATTCAGCTGGATTTTGTTTACGTCCAAACCTGTGGTGACCTTAATCGTTACCGAGCTGTCTTTGGAATTGCTGCCTGCTTCAAGTAGATCATTGGACCCTACATTAATGCACGCAATACCATTGGTAGCAGACCATATATCGAAAAACAAAGCAGAGGTCCCTTGGGAGCTTCGCGATAACGGCGTTGACGTCTGTTGGGAGCAGGCATTAGGAGCAGAATAGGAGCCGGAACGGGAGCCCGAGTGTGATTGAATGACCGACATGGTTATTCCGCTGCCTATATTGCCGATGGTTTTTCTCGGCTCACTGTTGACTGGCGTCAAGGAGCTTAGGGAAACGGAAGCCGTCCCTACCCGGGACGCTTTAAACGAAAGGGTGAATAAATCCTTATCGCCGGTTATTCCCGGTTTATTGCCCGTTAGAGTGAATAGCAGCCGGATTTTGTTTCCCTGTACTTTAGGCTCCAGCACGTAGGCCTGATTGCTTAGACTGCTGGAATAACCGGTATACTCTAGCAGCTGCGCATCATAGGTTAGCTCCATCCCGGCAGCATATAAATCTGTAAGTACATGGCCAGCAACAGAAATAGTCACGTTATCACCCAGCTTCACATTAGTGGCCGAGGAACGCAACACGAATTCATCCGGAACTTGCGCTGCAGCCGAAGAAGATAATAGCGTGGCGGCTAACATAAGAGCCAGGCAATAAAGTGGAAGTTTGAGCATCTTCATTATGATCCCTCACTATAAGGAACGGATGGGAGACAAACGTCTCCCATCGCCCTTTTCTTGATTTATTAGTCTATCTTGGTTGCAACATACGCCAGATCCATAATATCGATCTTATTATCGTTGTTCATATCCGCCATCTTAGCTGCTGCCCAGTCTGCGCTGGTGGAATCTTTACCGTAATGGTAGGCAACGATCGCGAGGTCGCCTACATCAATGATTCCATCCTTGTTGAGGTCTGCGGACACTTCCTTAATGACAGCTGCTTTGAAGGTATCTACCGCGCTGTTCAGTGCGGTGACTGCATTGTCAACCTGAGACTGCGTCGCGCTTGAGCTGTCTTTGACGGCTTTGGCTGCGTTGATCGCGATGCCGAGTGCATCCTTGGCTGCTTGCGGGTATTGTCCCGGCAATGTGCCAACCACAGCAGCGTCATACAAGCTTTGTGCATTCGTAATCGCGGTTGTCAATGCCGTCTTGTCTACAACGACATCAATCTTGCCTATAGCTATGCTCTTGCTGCTGAGCGCCGCCTGAATCACAGTTCCCTCGGGAGCCACACCCAGCTTGGCTTGGGTTGCCGCAATCGTTCCGGTTGTATTCTGAACACCGGCCTTAACCTTGAAGGTTACATTCAGAACCGGTGTGCTGACCCCGGATACCCCTCCGATATTGGCGGCAATGAGTCTCACTTTTCCGGCGGTCGCCTTATCCTCTGTCACGATCTGGACGTTATTATTTGCACCTACCGCACTCACATAGTCAAATACGTTGGAATCATAAGACAAGGTGATGTCCTGGGCAAACACACTTTGTGTCAGGTTGTTCAGGCTAACGCCTACGGTAAAGCTGCTTCCAGGCTTCACGCTGCTGTCTGCGCTAAGTGCGGCTGTAGGCACCTTAGTCTCCGGCCAAACCGGATCTGTCGTTGCCGCACTCGTGGTCAAATAGATCCGGTCTATGGCAAGGCCGGATTCCCTTCCCCAAAAGTTCAATTCATGCACGCCGGCGGAAATATTCAAAGGAATACCTCCCGTCACAACCGTACCGCCGTTGCTGAGATTCACCCATTTAAACTGACCGCCACTGACACCTTCAATCCCGTTGGAGGTGAATTTATATTGATTATCCAACCCAACATGGACGGAGTCCGTTTGGTAGCTATGACTCTTGGCAAGGATCCAAACATAGTAGGTTCCGGCAGTCGTGAAGTTGATTTTATAATTCAATCTGGACCCGGCAGCAAGGCTGGCTGCATCTGTGCCCGGCGTCACCGAAGTGCCATCGTCAGGCAAAAACTGCATGGCTTTCGTAGATAGGCCGTCCACAAGCGACCAGATATGGCCGTTGGCGGTGCCATATACATAAGCGTTGACCGAGTTTTCCGCTGCTGTTTCCGCCTCAATAGCCACAACAGCAGGAGTATTGACGCTTATCCGAATTTGCGCGGTTGCTGCTTCGCCCAATGCTCCCTTGTAGCTAACCACCACGTTAGCTGTTCCACTGGCCTTGGCCGTAATGGTGCCGTTGGAGACGTCAGCAACGTCCGGATTCGGATTGCTGTAGGTCGCTAATTTGGTTACATCCTCCGTATGCCCGTCGAAATACTCTGCCGTGACTTTGAATGCAGCGGTTTTACCGGAATCGAGTGCAACGGAGCTATTGTCCACTGTAATCTGCTTCACCCTCAGCTCGCTGCTCAAGTCTTTCACCAGCAGATTCAGTGAATCTGTTTTTCCGCCATAGCTGATGTCGATGCTTGTCGAACCATAGCCGACGCCGGTTATGATTCCGCTGCTGATACTTACAATGCCGTTTTGCGCCGGCGCAGCAACGGCCTGGGCCGTAACATCTTCACTCGTTCCATCGGAATAGATCGCCATAACCTTCATGCTTGCCGTGTTGGTCCCGGAAACGGTATCAATCTTTTGTTTATCGATGGACGCGTTGATGGCAGCCAGTTGATGGGCAGCGCTCTTTTGCTCGAACTGCCAATAATCGACCTTGAACAGATTACCGGTTGGTGCTCCCCTGTATACCATATACAGGTCATGAACACCCGTGGCACCGGAAATACTGGTTGTTTTTGTCTTCCAGCTATTTTCCCCTCCTGTGTTGGAAATGGGAAGCGTACCCACCAACGGGCCATCCGCACTATCGAGATGCAGCTCTATCGTTCCTCCGCTCGAACCGCTGGCAACCTTGGCTGTAAATGTCCCTGCGCCTGTCGCGCCAAAATCCACTTTGGATGCGGCTGTCCAGTCCCCGTCATTAATATTGCTGACAGCAAGGTTGATGCTGCTTACCATGCCTCCAGGTTCGGTAATGCTCTCCGTGGTTATTCCCCCGTTCCAAGCAATGGTTTCGGCCTCAACCCTTGTGTAGGGATTCGCATTTTTCAGCTGCGGAACACCTGCATAATCTCCGGTAATATTCTGGATGACTCCGTTTCCATCGAAGCTTACCTTATTAATGTGTGCATTTCGGTATCCATGGGGCTGCCCTCCCATTTGTGGTACCGTCCCGCTTTCCGCCATGGCCTTTGCAAGGGTTTGGGCATGGTAAGTGATATACCATTGACCGTTGAATTCAAAGATGGCATGGTGATTGTTGCCTCCCACTCCGAAGAAGGTAGCGGGGTTGGGCAGTATGGTTTTGACAAAGGTAAATGGACCCATCGGGTTGTCGCTTACCATATAGGCAATAGCTCCTGTAGGAATATCCGATGGATGTCCGCCTGAGAAGTTAGTGCAATAAGAGTAATAATATTTCCCGTTGTATTTGTGAATTCCAGAGTCCTCAAACAACCATGGCGGGTTAATAGGTTTAACCGCTCCTCCGCTAGCAGCCAGATCCAAACTGATCATATCCGCTCCAAGCTTTGCAACACGTGCGGTTCCCGGGTCAGCGTCCTTACCTGTCGGAACACCGCCGCCAAAATAGATATACCCGCTTCCATCATCATCAATCAGTACCGCTGGGTCAAAAAGCCATGTAACATCGCTAGCTCCCGGGGTATTTCTATTGACCAGAGCCTTTCCAATGGGATCTGTAAACGGTCCGATCGGACTGTCCGCTGTGAGCACGCCGATCCCGTTTGCACTATCTGCAAAATAGAGGAAGAATTTCTCCTTGCCGTCTATCGTTTTATGTGCTGCTGCCGGGGCCCAGGAGTTTCTTGCCCATTTAGCAGCGCCCTGCGGCCCGGCTACAGGGATTTCCCCGTGGTCTGTCCAGTTGACCATGTCGTCAGACGAAACAACCGTTATCTTATTAATCAAACTATACCCGTTATCCTTAACGGTCCCGTCAGCATTGTACTCCAACGTATCATTTGTCATATAAACATAAACTCTTCCGTTATAAACCATTGCATAGGGATCTGCTCCAAACTTTTGCGTAAATAGCGGATTGCCTTTTCCAGGCGTTTTTGCAAGTGCCGGAGCGACCGCAGCTGTTGCGGCCTCTGCCCTATCCATGACCGGGGTTAATGGGGCCATGAGCGTTAAAGCCATCGTCACTGACATCATTTTTTTCCATAGCTTCACTGAATCCTTCCACCTCTCTTATAATAGTAGCTGCTGTTGTTACCTGCTCTTGAAAATAAACACCTCCTTTGAGTAGTGAAATACAACTCTACATGTTCAACAAGCGGTATATGATAACGGCTGCTTCCGCTCTTCTAGCCGTATCCGCCGGTTTAATCATTCCATTGTAGCCTTGGATGACTCCTTTCTTGACCAGTTGAGCCAAGGGGCTTACTGCATAATCCGCTACTTCACCGGCATCGCTGAACCCGCCTAAGTCTGAAATGGACTCATCCAGCATTCTTCCGGCCATTTTCATCGCTCGTGCAGCCACTACCATCATGTCCTGTCTGGATATGCTAACTCTCGGCTCGAACAGGTTGTCGCCTGTACCCTGAGCAATGCCAAGCTTTTTGGCAATTCCTACTTCTTCGTAATAATAGTCGGACTGCTCTACATCCTTGAAATTCTCGTCTATTTCTGCATTAAGATTTAATGCTCTGACCAGCAAGCATAGGAAGTCTGCCCTGGTGATGTCGGCTCCCGGGCTAAAGGTAGTAGCCGACGTTCCCTTGATAATTCCTGAGGACGCAAGAGCCTCAATCTCCATCTTGGCCCATTCGTAGCCCGCCAGATCGTCAAAAGTGGTCCCATAGCTGTAGACCGTCGCTGTCAGATTCGGATTCAGCGCTTTCACGGATACCAGCTTAATATTGGCATCTCCCTGAGACTTCCCTTTGAAGGCAATGGTACTCAAGGCTGTGCTTCCCTGCTCTCCTTCCTTCTTGCCAATTTTCGTAAAGGCCATCGTTATTTTGCCGTTATCTATCTTTGGTGGTATAAAAAAACCTTCCAGCTTCGATTCTGCCTTATCCAGCTCAACCATATCAGGGTCGAATGTAATTAAAACCTCGTAGGCATAGAGATCCTTTAAGTTGCTTCCATTCAACGTAACTTCTAGAGCTTGGTTTGGTACAGCCTTTTCCGCACTTTGACTCAGAGTGAAGATCGTATTTTCTTCTGAATAACCGGTACCGGGCATACAAGTAACCATCATGACAGCAATAAGACACATTACAAAAGTTAATTTTCCTTTTCTCATGTGGCAATCTCCTTATCGTGAGAATTAGGAAGGAATACTGAGCATCCCGACCCGAACAATTATGATAGCGCTTTAACTATGACGAGCATTCATGCTTGAAATCCAAAGCTATGCAGGGTTGCCTCGCTGTTCCTCTACCTTATTTTGTATCCCTCCCATTTTTTGCCTTTATTATAGCTAAGACACTAGAAAATCACGATGGAATTTCTTCTTCAAAAAGTTGATTTTTTAAGGATTAGCATTTTGTGCAATGAAGCATTTGGAACGATTTAGTGTGCCCTATCCCCAATGAAGTCCCTTCCCAAGATAGGGCAGCACCAGAACTTTGTTATTCATATAACGAAAATGGTAAGCAGAGCTGCAATGAACGTACCGATGACTTAATCGATTATCTTGGTTGCAACATACGCCAGATCCATAATATCGATCTTATTATCGCTGTTCATATCCGCCATCTTAGCTGCTGCCCAGTCTGCACTGGTGGAATCTTTACCGTAATGGTAAGCAACGATCGCGAGGTCGCCAACGTCAATGATTCCGTCCTTATTGAGGTCTGCAGATACTTCCTTGATCACAGCCGCCTTGAAGGTATCTACCGCGCTGTTCAGTGCGGTAACCGCGTTGTCAACCTGGGACTGCGTCGCGATTGGGCTGTCTTTGACGGCTTTGGCTGCATTGATCGCCACGCCGAACGCATCCTTGGCTGCTTGCGGGTATTGACCCGGCAGTGTGCCAACCGCCGCAGCATCATACAAGCTTTGTGCATTCGTAATCGCTGTTGCCAATGCCGTCTTGTCTACAACGGCATCAATCTTGCCTATAGCTATGCTCTTGCTGCTGAGCGCCGCCTGAATCACGGTTCCCTCGGGAGCCACGCCCAGCTTGGCTTGGGTCGCCGCAATCGTTCCGGTTGTATTCTGGACACCGGCTTTGACCCTTAAGGTTACATTCAGAACCGGCGTGCTGCCTCCGGATACGCCTCCGATATTGGCGGCAATGAGTCTCACTTTTCCGGCGGTCGCCTTATCCTCTGTCACGATCTGGATATTGCTGTTCGCACCTGCCGTACTCACGTAGTCAAATACGTTGGAATCATAAGCCAAGGTGATGTCCTGGGCAAACACGCTTTGTGTCAGATGGTTCAGGCTAACGCCTACGGTAAAGCTGCTTCCGGGCTTCACGCTGCTGTCTGCGGTAAGTGCAGCTGTAGTGCCTGTGCTGTCAACATTCTCAGCTACAAAGGTTGTAACGCTTTGAGCCGGAAGCTCGGCTGTGAAGGAGCCGTTCGACACTGGCATAGGCGCTCCGGCCGCAAGATTCCTGCTGCTGTCCGTTACCCAGGAGGCTACTTTCGTTGCAGACCCGTTCTGCAGAACAAACCTTTCACTCACTGCAGAAGTACCTTTGTTGATAGCGACAATTACTACCTTATTGTCACCTTTATATGCAGATGTGAACACTTGCGGATCGGGATTTTTGGTCGCTTCTACCCTAACATAGCCAGGTCGAACAAATTTTGAGTAATGAGCCATGCTGTAACCCCGCTTGCTTATCGTACCGTCATCCTTCATAGGACCGTAATGCCTGCGGATATACCACCAGACGTAGGTCTGAAAATTCCCTTCTACCATGGCGTTATACATATGCTCGGCAACACCCAATGCCTCAGGCCAGCGATCCGCCGAATTCGTGTCGCTGTTCGGGTAGTATACTTCCGTCATCCAGAGTTCTTTGCCTGCGCCTTTTTGTTCAAACAAGGGGTAAGGGAAATCATTATAACTAGTGCCGTACGTGTGAGCGCCAAGAATATCCATATTGGCCAATGCTTCCGGGTCGTTCAGAATGGGGTCTGACATCTGTTTTACGTAAGAAAACGACTCTGGTGCAATGACTCTGTTATGGATGGATCCGGCATTTTCTTTCATAAAACGAAGCATTTCTTCCTTACTCCACCATGTCCAGTCATGTGCATAGTCCGGCTCGTTTTGAACCGAAATAGCATACAGCTCCACTCCGTTGCTCTTCATGAAGGAGTCGAATTCATTCAGATACTGCGCATATTCAGCGTACATATCATGTTTTAGCCGTTTCGCTGTTGCGTCCACAGCATAGGCGGTAACGTAGATGTTATCTATGCTTGGTCCTTCTTCACCGGTAGATACAAACTGTAACGTGTTGGTCCCGCTGCTCATGGGTACCTGGATCGATTGCTCGCCCCAGGCAGCGGGGCTGCCGGTTGCGGCAAAGGCCACCTGACTGAGCACTTTCGCCCCGTTAACATAAACATCCAGATTACTTGTCCCTGACTGCAGAGCATATCGGACTTTAACGTTCTTGGTTCCTGTCGTGCCAATGCCGATGCTGTTCCACTGAATGGCTGCCCCGGATGAAGCTTGAAATTGGACATACCCGCTACCGCTATAGCCCGAATAGGAGCTTTGCACTGAAGAATCACTCAATGTCGTGCCCGACTCCGCTTCATAAGTGGTACCATTGCCTGAACTCATACCCAAAGTGTAGGTCTCTACCATTTCACTTGGAGGATTCCATGGGGAAGCAAATACGATAGCTCCATGCTCAATGGCTTTTTTGGCTGTTTCCACCTCTTTTTGCCAATTGCTTTTGTTTTCGTGTATAGGAATTCTTAATATAGAAAAACCCAGCTGGTTCTCCCCATTGCCAAAAGCGTTTTCCCTTTGGGCCGGGGTCAAATCTCCGATCCAGACGGAGTGATTCATGCCTCCAAAGCCGCGAATCACTTGTTTCTCCGCCGATAAATTAACGATAACCTCCTTTGCAGCTGCAGCCGCTGAAACTTCAGCAGATACCGGCACGGAAACTAGTGGCAGCGCAGTGACACATGCCAGAAATACGCAAAGTGATTTCCTCAATCGCGATATCATGGTTCTCATCTCCTGTTAAGGGCTATGGAGGGGGAGAAGCGAATCCCCGTCCATAGCTTCTTGTGTCCTGTTTTACTCCGTTATTTTCGATGCAACATACGCCAGGTCCATAATATCGATCTTATTATCGTAGTTCATATCCGCCGTCTTAGCTGCTGCCCAGTCTGCGCTGGTGGAATCTTTACCGTAATGGTAAGCAACGATCGCGAGGTCGCCTACATCAATGATTCCATCCTTGTTGAGGTCTGCAGACACTTCCTTAATGACAGCTGCTTTGAAGGTATCTATCGCGCTGTTCAGTGCGGTGACCGCATTGTCAACCTGAGACTGCGTCGCGCTTGGGCTGTCCTTGACGGCTTTGGCTGCATTGATCGCTACGCCGAACGCATCCTTGGCTGCTTGCGGGTATTGACCCGGCAGTGTGCCAACCACCGCAGTATCATACAAGCTTTGTGCATTCGTAATCGCTGTTGCCAGTGCCGTCTTGTCTACAACGGCATCAATCTTGCCTATAGCTATGCTCTTGCTGCTGAGCGCCGCCTGAATCACAGTTCCCTCGGGAGCCACACCCAGCTTGGCTTGGGCTGCCGCAATCGTTCCGGTTGTATTCTGAACACCGGCCTTAACCTTGAAGGTTACATTCAGAACCGGTGTGCTGACCCCGGATACCCCTCCGATATTGGCGGCAATGAGTCTCACTTTTCCGGCGGTCGCCTTATCCTCTGTCACGATCTGGATATTGCTGTTCGCACCTGCCGTACTCACATAGTCAAATATGTTGGAATCATAAGACAAGGTGATGTCCTGGGCAAACACGCTTTGTGTCAGATTGTTCAGGCTAACGCCCACGGTAAAGCTGCTTCCAGGCTTCACGCTGCTGTCTGCGCTAAGTGCGGCTGCAGGTACCTTAGCCTCCGGCCAGACCGGATCTGTCGTTGCGGTACTTGTGGTCAAATAGATCCGGTCTATGGCAAGGCCAGATTCCCTTCCCCAAAAGTTCAATTCATGCACGCCGGCGGAAATATTCAAAGGAATACCTCCCGTCACTACAGTACCGCCGTTGCTGAGATTCACCCATTTAAACTGACCACCGCTGACACCTTCAATCCCGTTGGAAGTGAATTTATACTGATTATCCAACCCCACATGGACGGAGTCCGTTTGGTAGCTATGACTCTTGGCAAGAATCCAAACATAGTAGGTTCCAGCAGTCGTGAAGTTGATTTTATAATTCAATCTGGACCCGGCAGCAAGGCTGGCTGCATCCGTCCCCGGCGTCACCGAAGTGCCATCGTCAGGCAAAAACTGCATGGCTTTCGTAGATAGGCCGTCCACAAGCGACCAGGTATGGCCGTTGGCGGTGCCATGTACGTACGCCTCAGCGGAATTTTCCGCTGCTGTTTCTGCCTCAATAGCTACGGAAACAGGCGTATTAAACTGAATGGTATAGACCGCTGTTTGTAGGCCTTCCCTGCTTACCGTGACCGTGGCTTTTCCCGGCACCCCTGATGCTTGGGTAATAGAAACACTCGCAGCAGGATCATTGGGAGTCGCGGTAACTTGGGGGACCGATCCTGCAGGAACATCCAGGGAATAGTCGTATCTACTCGGACTGAACCCGCTCACTTGCGCCCCGTTCACCTGGAGGGACTTCAAATTCGTATCAAAGTTGGAGCCTGCTAACTTGTCATCTATTTTGAAATAATCGAAATCAATATAACCGCCTGTCGTCTTTGTGGCAAAATTGAATAAGGCAAATCGGTAACCCATAAAATGCGGCAGCGTATAGGACATTTGAAGTGTGTTACCTATGGATGCCCAACGCTCACCGTCAAGACTGTAATAGAAATAGGCTTTGTCCGTCCTATTCTTATAATCCAATTCAGTCCTTAAATAGATGACATTCTGAGTGACAGGGATACTTGCTGCTTCCACTGCCGTCCCTGAGCTTCCATTTACCATCACAACAGATTTGGTAGTCCCGCTCATTTTCACACCGACAAACCCGTAGTTCTGCTGAAATGCGGCAATGCCGGCATAGTCTCCGTCTTTCATATGGCTGACATCTATAGCAACCGTTCCCGAGCTTTCCGGACCGAAGGTTCTTTGGGAAAGCGTATTTCGGGCATTAAGAATACTGCTGCTAGTGCTCCCCGTAGTGAGTCTCAAATACCCCGGCCGGTCGGTTAGGGACCAGTACCGATTGTCGGGATTATGGTTCCACTGCCACACCAGGGCAAGATTGGATCCGTTGTCATCGTTTTCTCCGTTTGCCGCCTCTGTATGATAAGCGCCAACTTTCTCTGCTCTTTGATCAAAGCTATCCGATGAGACCCATGTTCTTGAGAGTCCTGCAGCAATTCCCGTATCATTGACATCCCCGAAGACGGGCCATCCATCCTCGTTCCATGTCATCGGAACAATGTAAGGTATGCGCCCGACGGAGCCGTAGTCCTGGAACAACACTCCGTACCATTTTCCGTCAGGAGATTGAACAATCCCTCCTTGTGCCACACCGGCGCTGTTTGAATTACTGCCCGATTTTAAAGCAATCTTTCCTTCATAGGTACCATCGATAGTATCCGCCCTATGCACTAATTCCGTGCGGATGCCCCCTGATGGCCATGAGATATTGAAGATGTAATACTTACCGTTTATTTTATAAACGTGTGAGCCCTCAGCTCCAAGGCCACCCGATCCTCCGGGAGCGCTTGCATTTTGAATGATCGTTTTATTCATTCCGCCTGCTTTGATGGCTGTGGCATCTGAGGTCAGCTCAATAATCTTTATGGTTCCATTACCGTAGACCATATAGACGCGTCCGTCATCATCGAACAGCAGGGACATATCATGATACACTCCGCCGGCTAACTCATACTTTTCCCATGGACCCTTTTCTATGTCGGCCGTTTGAAAGATATATGTCTTTCCAATATCATTGGAGGCAAAAACCACATAAAACTTGCCGTTATGAAAACGGATGCTGCTGGCCCATGAGCCTTTCCCATATATGTTTTCTCCGTTGGAGAGGGTTTGTTTGTCAGTAGACGCGAGGATATCATATACGTAATTGACGATCTCCCAATTGACGAGATCCTTGGATTTCATGATTGGAACCCCAGGGTTCATGTGCATTGTCGTGCTGGTCATATAGTAAGTATCATTTACCCTAATCACATCGACATCCGGCACATCCGCCCATATTATGGGGTTCTTGGCCGTGATGCCATCCGCATGTGCAGTAAAACCTGGCAAAGAGCTTATGATTAATGAAAAAACGAGTAAGAATACCAATAATTTCCCCATGGATTTCAAACCTCCCGTATTGGCTCAATCTACATTTTTGAAAATGCAAAGGTTTTTCCAGTTTTTTTGGAAGCGTTTTAATTTTTGTTAATAGCAGCTTTCGGAACCTTTGTTTGAAAGCTTAGGCATTCCTGCAGCAATCCGTCGGGTTGCTCGGTGCTAAAGAATTTCTACATCATTTAGGAAAATAAGGTAACTATCTATGTTAGCGAGCTGAAACGGACTAGGGGATTGGGTAGAGTAGTTAAGACCAGCCGTTACTGGAAATGTTATCGTTGAAGTCTGAACAATCGAGGGCGTTAGTTTGTTTTATGTAGTGGGAACAAGCTCAGTTATCTGCAAGATGCAATGGTTCGAAGGGCTTAAGTTGTCTTTTCTAGCATGGTTTTATGCTTCTAATTTACAGCAATCATCTTGCCAATCCCCCCTTATTAACGATCGTGTAATTTCCCTGCGTTATTAAAAAAATAACCCCTTTTGAAAGCGCTATCTGTCCACATTATAAAGGGGGGCTATACCAAATTCTATAGAATAACTAGATACTATTTGTAATTACTAAAGAAATAGTGATTTCCCAAATGATACGGTTGCAGGCTTTGAGCCCAATCGGAGATGAGAAAAACGTATCGACGTCTGTTCAATGATGAGGACCGCGTTCAGCGGTAGTTTTTATCGCCAATAGAAATGATCTTTATCACGCTGACGCTTTAATAAAGTTAAATATTTATGTGGTAAGAACAGTCCGCTATAGGCGGACCGCTCTTTCTCCCCCCGTTTATTTGATTACATAAGACAAATCATAGCGGGCGAATAAATCCGACATCGCTTTCTTGGCTTCCTCCGCATCCGGGCCCATCACATACAGCTCATAATTGTGATGATCAACTAGGGTCACAAACACACTAAGAATGCTTTTCGCGTCAACAATGACATCCCCGAATTTCAGCACACAAGATGAACGGAATTGATTCGCCGTCTTTGAAATTTCCCAGCCGATTTCTGTTGTATTATGCATATCAGACGACCTCCCCGCCAGCCTTCTTTCTAGTGCCAAGCAGCTTTTGCAGTACGATAAACAAGAATAGCAGCAGTCCGATTGCAATTTTGGTCCACCAGGAGCTAAGGGTTCCTTCAAACATGATCAACGTTTGGATGATGCCTTGAATCAACACACCAACCAGCGTGCCCGCAATATAACCGGTGCCACCGGTCAGCAAGGTGCCGCCAATGACGACAGCCGCTATCGTATCCAACTCCGTCCCCAGCGCATGTAAGCCGTAACCCGACAGCATATAAAAGGTAAAGACCACACCCGCAAGTGAAGAGCAGAAGCCGCTTAAGGTATAGACAAGTACTTTTGTCCGTTTGACGGGCAACCCCATTAACATAGCCGAATGCTCATTGCCGCCTAATGCATAAATATTGCGTCCAAATCGGGTATAATGTGCAAGTAGGATAGCTCCAACAACCATACATAGAGCGATAATGACACTAATGGAAACATAGGAGCTGCCAAATACGTACACTTTGGTCTGTGAAACCGCCTTATACCATTCATTCTCGATCGTAATACTCTCAATGCTGATGACATAGCATAGTCCTCTTGCCAAAAACATCCCCGCCAATGTTACGATAAACGGCTGCAGATTGAAATGATAAATCAAACTGCCCATGCACCATCCAAACACGCTTCCCATAAGCAGCACTAACGGAATAACGGCACCCGGCGGCCAATGATGATTTTGGACCAAGCTTGCGGATATCATAGTAGTTAATGCAATCATGGAACCGACGGATAAATCGATCCCGCCCGAAATGATGACAAAGGTCATCCCAATGGCTGCAATGAGCAGGAATGAATTATCGATCAGCAAATTAAAGAAAACTTGCAGTGAGAAAAATCCCCTATACTCCACTGAGCCCGCCGCAAACATAACAACAAATAAGGCTATGGTCACCAGAAGCGGTAAATATCTTTTATCTATGCTGCGCAGCCTCATACGGTAACCCCCTGCTCCACGTTTTTTTGTTTGGCTTTGCGCTTGGCTGCTAGCGATGCACGGAAGGCATCCGATTGAATCAGGCAGACGATCAGCACAACGATAGCCTTGACGACCAATGTAATTTCCGGCGGTACACCGATGGAATAGATGGAAGTCGTGAGTGTTTGAATGATGAGCGCGCCGATGATGGTGCCTGATAAATAAAATCTCCCGCCGTTCAATGAGTTGCCGCCAATCACAACGGCCAGAATCGCATCAAGCTCATACCACAGCCCGGCATTATTCCCATCTGCGCTGGATACGTTCGAGCTTAAGATAATACCGGCAAGCCCGCTTAAAAAGGCACAGAGTACATATACGATAAAAATGATTGAGCTCGACCGGATTCCTGCAAGCCGGCTCGCCGTCGGATTGGAGCCGACCGATTCGATAAACAGCCCTATCGCTGTTTTTCTTGTTAGGATCACTGCTATAAGAAAGAAGAACGTAATAATAAAAATCGAGAACGGAAGGCCAAATAAATAGCCTCCTCCTATAAAGGAGTAAGGTTTGGAGGACACGGTGATGATTTGTCCGTTCGTAATTAATTGTGCCACCCCACGCCCTGCGACCATTAGGATTAAGGTTGCGACGATCGGTTGAATGCCCAAGAAGCTGACTAATAGCCCGTTCCAAGCACCTGCAGCCAAGGAAAGCAGCAGCGCAATGCCTAAAGCCATAAACAGTGTGCTTATGTCGCTGGTGCCCTGCTTAGAGATGAGCAGGCAGGCCATCGCTCCTGCGATGGAAACGATGGAGCCAACCGATAAATCAATCCCCTTGGTAGCGATGACGAATGTCATACCGATGGAGATTAGGACAAGAGGCGCTGCGCGGTTCAAAATATCAATCAGGCTGCCGAACAGATGGCCTTCCTTCATCGTAATGGAGAAAAAATCATGATTATGAACGACATTGGCGATCAATAAGAAAGCCAATGTCACTAAAGGCCACAACAAACGGTTGCTCATTCGCCTCCCCCTCCTGCAATTAATTTCATAATATCCTGCTGGCTCACACCTTCGTTTCTAATCTCAGCAATTTTTTTCCTGTCCCTCAGGACGGCAATTTTTTGAGAGGAACGAACGACTTCCTCCAGCTCGGAGGAAATGAACAAGATGGACATTCCTTTCTCGCACAGCAGCGCCATCTGTTTCTGAATTTCCGCCTTCGCCCCGACGTCGATCCCCCGTGTAGGTTCATCCAGAATGAGCAGCTCGGGATTGGTCAACAGCCATCGTGCCAAGATCACCTTCTGCTGATTGCCGCCGCTTAAATTTTTGATTAAAGCCTCAGGACCCGGCGTTTTGATATTGAGCAGCTCGATATATTGATCCGCAAGCTCGGTTTGCTTCTTCTTCGTCAAATACCGGAATGTGCCCAATGTCGCTTGCATTGCGAGAATAATATTTTCCCTCACCGTCAAATCCTCAATAATAGCCTCCGTTTTCCGGTTTTCGGGGCAGAAGGCTATTCTAGCGTCTATCGCTTGGCGCGGAGAATTCAGCTGTACTACTTTTCCGCTGATTTTCATTTCCCCATGATCCGCCCGGTCGGCTCCGAACAAAATACGGGCGATTTCCGTACGGCCGGAACCAAGTAATCCCGCAAGGCTCAACACTTCACCCGGATACAAGTTCAAATCGAACGGTTCGATGGAGCCTTTTCGCGCAACCTGCTTTGCCTGCAGGAAAGGCTGCTTTCCACTGTTCTTTTTATGTGAAGCCGTCATATTCGGCAGCTGTTCCAACTCAGTTACCTCTTTACCGATCATTTTGGATACGAGATCCATGCGGGACAGCTCTTCCGTCAAGTACTCCCCTTCGAATTGGCCGTTTCGCAATATCGTGATCCGATCGGACATTTCATAGACTTGATCCAGGAAATGCGTAACGAATAAAATCGCCAAGCCTTCCGATTTCAATTTTCGCATGACGTTAAATAATTGCTTCACTTCATTCGAATCTAAGCTGGATGTCGGCTCATCCAAAATTAATATCTTCGCCGAAACATTGAGGGCTCTGGCAATGGCGACCATTTGTTGAATGGCTATGGAATAGGAACCGAGCAGCTTGGAGGGATCAATGTCTACATTTAACCGCTTCAGCAGCTCTCGGGAACGGGAATTCATTTCTTTCCAATCAATAAAACCTCTTCGCATCGGCTCGCGCCCGATAAAAATATTTTCAGAAACCGTTAAATTGGTACATAAATTGACCTCCTGATAAACGGTGCTAATCCCGAGCTCCTGAGCTTCCAACGGGCTTTTAGCGCGAATTTGCTGCTCGTCGAGCCATACTTGGCCTTCGTCGATGGCATGTACACCTGTCAATACTTTAATGAGGGTTGATTTGCCTGCACCGTTTTGACCCATCAAAGCGTGAATTTCACCTGAAAACATTCGAAAGTATACGTTGGTCAAAGCCTTCACTCCGGGAAACTGCTTATGAATTCGCTCCATGCGCAATCGAGGTTTTTTATCTGTCACCTTGCTGCCTCCTATCCTGAATACATTCTATATCCCAAAATCTCCCGCCAAGCCGCGTTTTTTGATGCAGCTTTACACGGTTGCAGCTGGCGGGAGACATTCTCTTTCACGATATGGTCAGATTAATATTGACGGTTCGGCAATTCCTTCGCGGCTGTTTCTTGCGGGAACACGCCTTCTTTGGTCAAAATACGCTTAGGCACCTCTTTGCCTGCGACAATATCCTTGACAATTTGCATCACTTGCGGCCCCATTAGCGGGTTACATTCGATAATTACGTTAATCTTGCCGTCCTTCATGGCTTGGAAAGCATCCTTGGTTCCGTCCATGGAAATGATGAGAATATCTTTGCCCGGCTTCATGCCCGCTTCCTCAAGGGCCTGAATAGCACCAAGCGCCATATCGTCGTTATGCGCGTACAAGACATCCATTTTGGTGTTCTCCGCCTTCGCGGACTTGATGAACGCCTCCATAACTTCCTTCCCTTTAGCGCGTGTAAAGTCACCTGTCTGGGACTTCACTATTTTCAGGTTCGCGTTATCTTTAATCACTTCTTCAAAGCCTTTCTTACGGTCAATCGCCGGTGCGGAGCCTGTCGTACCTTGCAGCTCGACAATGTTGACCGGGCCTTTCTGATCCTTCACTTTTTCGAGCAGCCATTTCCCTGCGTTGCGTCCTTCTTCTACGAAATCAGAGCCCAGAAAAGTTCTATACAGCGATGTATCCTTGGAATCTACCGCACGGTCGGTCAGTACTACCGGAATATTCGCATCCTTCGCTTCCTTTAGCACCGTATCCCAGCCAGACTCAACTACCGGGGAGAATGCGATGACATCCACCTTTTGTGCAATATAACTGCGGATCGCCTTGATTTGGTTTTCCTGCTTTTGCTGCGCGTCGGAGAATTTCAGTTCAATTCCCGCTTCCTTAGCCGAATCCTGGATGGACTTGGTATTAGCCGTGCGCCAGCCGCTCTCTGCTCCAACCTGAGCGAAGCCAAGCACAATTTTCTTGTCGGCCGGTTTCGGCGTGTCGCCGCCTTTGGCAGCTGTGTCCTTAGCCCCGCCTGTCGTCGCATTACCGCCGCACGCCGCGGTTAGAAGCATAGATGCCATCATCAAGACGGCCGCGCCTGATTTCCACTTCATTTTCATCCGTTAAACCCTCCTTTTATTTCACCATCGATGGGTGTAGCTTTATTTTAAAACGCTTTCAAATGCGATTGAATAGAATCCATTCTGAATAAATTAGAGTCTTTTTCGGTGTTTTCGAGCCTGGAGAATCGAAATTTTGTTTTTTTATGAAGTAATTTGAATTTTTTCGTCCCGCCGCGTCAAAGACTAAACAAAAAAAGCCCGGCAATTGGGCTTTATACGGAGCTATTACAGCTTTATATCCTAATATTTACGATTGCCGATCTCACGGGCGGCGGTCCCCTGCGTGAACACCCCCTCTTTAACAATAATGCGCTTCGGGATATTCCTTCCCGCCATAAGCTCCCGAACCGCCTGCATTAAGAGCGGTCCGAACAGCGGATTACATTCCACCGTACAGTTGAGCCTGCCATCCAGCATCGCTTGAAATGCTTCCTTCCCGCCATCGACCGAAACGATCACGATATCCTTGCCGGGTCTTAAGCCGATTTCCTCCATGGCTTCCATGGCTCCGAACGCCATATCATCATTGTGAGCGAACAGCACCTGAATATCGCGGCCATGCTTCTTTAAAAAACGGGTCATGACTTCCTTGCCTTCTTCTCTCGTAAAATTGCCCGTTTCGCTGGCGATGATTTCCATGTTCGGGTTATCCTTAATGATTTCCTCAAAGCCCCGCTTCCGATCCAGCGCGGGTGCCGAGTTCTCCGTACCGCGGATTTCGGCAATACGAATGGGCCCGTTAACGTTCCTCATTTTATCGATGACATATTTCCCTGCTTTGCGGCCTTCTTCCACAAAATTAGAGCCAATAAGCGTAATATACAAGGAGTGGTCCTTCACGTCCACAGACCGATCCGTTATAATGACGGGAATACCAGCCTCTTTCGCTTCCATAAGTACGTTGTCCCAGCCTGTCTCAATGACAGGAGAGAAGGCTATCACGTCAACCTTTGCCGCAATATAGGAACGGATCGCTTCAATTTGCTTGCTTTGCTGCTGCTCGGCATCCGAAAATTTCAAGTCGATTCCCGCTTGCCTGGCGGCATCCTGAATGGATTTGGTATTCGCGTTACGAAAGCGGCTTTCCGCTCCAACCTGCGAGAACCCAAGTACGACTGGCCGCTCGTCTTGCTTGAGAGCCGTTGTCAGGCTGGAATCCGTTTGGAGCACGGCGGGAGCTTGTACAAGGGTCTCCTTCGGTACAGGCACAGATGTACACGCGCAGAGAAATACCAACAAAAGGATGACCGCCTTCCCCCAACGATTATACACCCCATTCACCTTCCCTTATCGAAATGAAGACACATTGTATTATTTAATGCTCTTCAATGATTGCTGCGTTACAAAGGTCGGCTCTAACTGATTCCATTCCTGCACCGCCTTTCCGTCGCAAGCATCATTTAGCAGCTGGATGATCCTGTCCCCCCAAGCATCCTCCTGAAGCGACATTAGAGCGGTAATCTGCTTGTTCATAACCCCGTCCAACAGCTCCGGGGAACCGCTGGTTGTTACCGATAATTGGCTTAAACCCTTTGCTTTCCAAACAAGAATCGCCGCAGAGCCCGCTAACGAATCCAGGGCGGCATAGGCTTCAAAATGCGGATGTGCATCTATCATCTTTTCTACATTTGCTATCGCTTTATCAAGACTATCCCCGTCCGTTCTCAGTTCAAGGAGCTGCATTTCCGGCAACCTGGCCAAGTAGTCTCTAAAGCCGGCAACCCGCTGCTGTATGCTGGAATAGGAGATCGTACCCGTCTCGGCAATGATCATTCCCTTCCCGTCCAATGCACGATCAATATACGAAGCAAGCATGCGGCCAGCCTCATAATTATTGACACCTATGAAGGCGGCACGTTTGCTTTGCGGTGCGTCATTATCGAAGCAGATGACTTGAATACCGGCATCCACCGCTTTATTAATGTAAGGCGCTAATGCATCCGCATTAACCGGACTAACTGCAATGCCGTCCACACGCTGCTTGATCAGATTTTCCATCATCCGAATTTGCTGCTCGAGATTCGCCTCATCCGGTGCCTTAATCACGAGCTGTGCACCCAGCTTGCTTGCAACGGCTTCTGCCCTGCTCGTCACTACCTTGTGAAACACATCGGCAGTCGAGTAGACGATAGCGAACGTACGGCCCTTCTTCTGCACACTCCCTCCCGCTCCATGCTGCTGAATAGTTGAAGATGCTGCCGTCGGCTCTTGCTTGCAGCCGCTGGTCAGGCTTATCAGAAGGCAGCATAGAATCAGTAAAGCCCGGTTTGTAACTCGGGCCTGCATGGCCGTTCCCCCCTTCTTATCGCTATGCCTGATTACGGAATACTTTGGTTGTAACGCCGGTGATTTTTTTAAATACCGTATTAAAATAATGCGGGTCGTTATAGCCCACCATAGCAGCGATTTCATATGATTTGGCACTCGTTGTTTTGAGCAGCTCCATTGCCCTCTTAATGCGTGTCTTAATTAAATAATCGATAAATGTCTGCCCTGTTCCCTGAGAGAAAATCCCGCTGAAATGGCTGGGGCTTACGTTCACATAGGCTGCAACAGCCTGCAAGGAGAGGTCCGGATTATCAAAATTTTTATCGATATAATCCTTCGCCTTGGCGAGCAGCTCGCCATATTTGTCGGTTATGCGCTCCCGATGCTGAAAGGCAAGCATGAGAACGGTGGTGGCACATGCCCGCACCTCCTCCAGCGTATTGCTCATTAACAGCGTTTCCTCCACCGGTGCCATCTCGGATAGAAATGCCTGCACGTCTCCGTTCGATTCATGGATAACCGCCATTACAGAGGCAATCATATCCAGAATAAGATAATGCCAGTAAAACTTGCTTTCCGCCCCCGTCTGCTTATCAATGCTATGAATGTAACCGCAAACAAAACTCTCGATCCTGGAAGCATCGCCCATTTTCAAAAAATTGGTCACTTGATGACGGTCATAGCCCGCCAAGCCTCCTTTATCCACGCTGACGATCGGACGATTGCGTAAAAAATAATGGTAGCACTTATTTTGCTCTGCTTCAGAAAACGACGCGGCAATTTCCTGGACTCGCCCTTTCACGGTTCCTTTGCCATAATAAAGGATGCAGCCAAGTCCTTCTTCTATCTGCTTCAGCTTGCGGATAAGGCCGTGGGCAGTATTCTCCACCCCTACCGTTTCTTCCCCTTTTATTATCCAGACGTGCTCTTTTTTGCTGCGTTTCACATGCAGATGGCCCGACATGTCACTCAATAATTGCTTAAATAACGAGTGTGTCTCGCCTTCATCCGTCAGCTCTGCGAGCACTACCAGGTAATGCCTTGCAATGAGACCAATACCGAGCGCCTCGGCCGCATGAATAGCATCCGCTGTCGGTATAGCGCCGGAGCACAAGTCGATCAGCAGCTGTTCCCTGACGGTTTCCTGGTTGATGCTCGCTCTCATCTGCAGCAGCTCTTTATTTTTCTGCTCCTCGCGCTCCATATCGATTTTGGCAGCAACCCCATGGAGCACTTGAAGCAGTTCCTTCGCGTTAATCGGTTTCAGACAGTATTCCTCCACCCCAATCCGCAAAGCTTCCCTTGCATAATGAAATTCGTCGTGCCCGCTTAAAATAATGATTTTGACCGCAGGCATCTTCTCTTTCACAATCCGGCTTAGCTGGAGTCCGTCCATAAAAGGCATTTTAATATCGGTTAACAAAATATCCGGTGCCAGGTTCTCGATTAAGGGGAGCGCCATCTCCCCGTCCGATGCGTCGCCGCAATAAATAAACCCCTCTTTCTCCCACTGTATCCGGTTGCAGATACCTTCCCGAACGAGGATTTCATCATCCACCAACAACACCTTTTTCATCTTGCTCTCTCCTTATCGGTATACTCACGAGCACTGTCGTGCCAAAGCCATAATCGCTTTCGATCCGAATACCGTACGGGTCTCCGTTATAAAGATTAATTCTCTGGTGCACATTGATAATTCCGAACCCCGCCGGCTGGGCTTGAAGGTGGTTGCTCTCTGCAAGAAGCTGTCTAAGCTGCTCTTGCTTCTCCGCCGTCATGCCTGCGCCGTTATCCGATACGCACAGCTCGATATTGCCGTTAGCTCCAAACCCGCCTGTGATTCGAATACAGCCCCTTCCCCGCTTGTTCTTAATACCGTGATACAAAGCATTTTCAACCAGCGGTTGGAGTGTCATTTTCAAAACACTGCAGCTAAGCACGCTGTCCTGCACATCAATCTCATAGTCCAGAATGTCCCTGTACCTCATCTGCTGGATCGTGAGATAGTTGGCGATATGATCCAGCTCTTCTTTTATCGTAATCTCATCCCTGCCTTTGCTTAACGAAATCCTGAAGAAGCTTGCGAGCGCATTCACAATGCCGATCACTTCCTCGCTTTTTCCGTTTTCCGCCAGCCAAATAATCGAATCGAGCGTATTGTACAAAAAATGCGGGTTAATTTGAGCCTGCAGGGTCCGGAGCTCCGCAAGCTTGATCTGCTCTTGCTCCTTAATACTAGCTTCAATCAGCAGCTTGATCTGGTCGAGCATCATGTTGAAGCTGACCCCCAAATCGGCTATTTCGTCCTGGCCCCCGCCAGGCACCTTAGCATCCAAATAACCGGAGGCCGCTTGACGCATTTTATTTTTTAAGTACCGGATCGGTCGGATCAACCGGTTGGATACGTAGGCGTACAAAGCAATAGTAAAGGCAATCGTAAAGATGACGCTGACAAATATAAGGGTCTGAATCTGATCCGCATCCTTGGTCACTTCCTCCAGAGGCACTTCCCCGACGACCTTCCAGCCTGTAAGCTCTGAAGTCTTGTACACGATAAACTGCCTCTTACCCGCCAGCTCACGAATGTCGTTCCCCGACACAGCACTTAATTGCAGCTTCGTCAAGCCTGCTACGGCTCCTGTTGCTTTTAACCTTTCCGGTAAAATAATCGGCTTGCCCTGCGGGTCCATGACATAAAAGAAGCCGCTGTCCCCCATCTTGGTATTGTTGCAAAAATTTTCGATAACCGATACATCCAAATTCATCACCATAAAACCGATGACTTCGTCCGTAATCTCCTGTTTTACCGTGGAAATAATCGAAATTAATGGCGGACGCTCCTCCTCTGCCCGGTCCAAATTGCTGATCCCTTGCGAGCCGGCAGGCGGAATGATAAGCACCTCGTCGGGATGAGCCAACAAGCTCTTGAACTCAGGATAGAAGAACGGGTCCTCCTCCATTTGAAAAATGCCTCGCTTCTCGCTAATCCCCTTGCCATAGCGGTTAAACAGTATAATATTCGTCAGGCCATTGCTGAACCTGTATGTATCCCGGTAAAGGCTGAACGTTTTTAATATATCCTTAGCCTCATTATATGTCTCACTCTGAATGAGCAGAAATCTCAGCACATTGGAGTTTCTGCTGATGTCCAAAAATTTCCGGTTGTCCGAAAACAGCACATCGATATCGTTCTTCAGATGCTCGGCTACAAGCTCCGTCGTTGCAATACTGTGCTTGGAAACGGTGTTATACGATTTCGTGTAGCTGATAATCCCTATCACAATTAAGGGAACCGCCGTCAGCATCACAAACATGACTAACATTTTTGCCCTTAGACTGGAGGCGATCCAACGGTACCATCTCATGCCGGTCCCCCCGGTTCTCATCGTTTCGTTGCTTAATTAATTTAAGCGCTTGCGCCATTACATATTTTAAGCTTTTTTACAGATTAAGAAAATAGAAAATGATGCGAATTTGTTATGATTTTTTCAGTAAGAATCTCGTTAATTTTGGGTTTGCTGTAGAATAAACTGGTCCAATTGTTCTTCCGCATTCTTCAATGCGGTGTTCACGTTTGTACCCTTAAGCAGCACATCGTTTGCAGCTGAATTTACAAGGGATCTGCCTTTATCATCAAATTTAGTAAATTCTTTCACTGCCGGCTTCAGGGCAAAGAGAGCGTTCACGTTTTTCCCTTTGATTGTGGGAATTTCCGCGCCATACTCCTTTATCAACTCAGGCGTTTTTTTCAAAGAGGTACGCCGTTTTTATTCAGCAGATTCTGCACCTCATCGCTAGTCATCACTGACAGAACGCAGTTGATACTACGGCCAGTCTCAATTTAACAGGTTCCGTATTTACAGAAGCATCCCCGCCATTCTCTACTATGCCGCTTTTCTGATTTGCGCAAGCCGTTAACGAAAGCAACGATAGCATAACCGTAACAATCAAATTCGTTCTCGTCTTCATTCTGTTCCTCCCCATATCATTCATTATATCGTGTGTATCATAGCAGAACAGCTTTCAACGATAGTGGTTTACAATAAGAAAAATTTACAGACCAGAGAAGTTTGTAATTTTAAAATTCAGCTTCAGGGCAGTGAACCTCCATCCGGCACGTCATGCGGCGTTTCCACTCGGTCCCGTTCTGTCATGTCTAATCGGCTTAAGGTTGTGGTATTTCTAATGGATACATTATATAGTAAAAACGCTTTCATAATCCATGGAGGAAATAGATTTAATTTGTAATTATTAAATAATTTTTGTCTGGCATCTCTTTATTGCGCCATGAATCAATGTTACTATGGTCTTGTACGATGACTTTTGTTGAGGCACCCGGTTATTTTCGATTTGATACAGGTGGTGGGCAAAGTTGAACATGGAACAGCTTCAAACAAGACTTCCCGGTATTATCCATTTTGTAGATAGACGCTGCTTTCCGGAATGGAAGATTGAGAGGGATATCATCCAATTCCATGATCTTACCTTTGTTGTTGAGGGGAAATCAAACTATTACGTCAACGGTGTAAAATATACGGTGGAAGCAGGCGATGTCATTTACATCCCTTTGGGCAGCGAACGCGAGGCTCACACGATTAAGGAAACCCCCATGCATTCCTATGCCTTCAATTTCAACTGGTTACCCATGGGCAGCCCGGATGCGCTTCCGCTCGATATTGTGACCAAAAATATCATAACAAGTGAAATGTTAAATTACATCCGACAGTTCAATCAGGTTTGGGCCGGCAGGCAGCCGGGATATATCATGCAATCAAGGGCGTTATTCATGCTGATCATGCATCAGGTTATGACCATCTACTATCGCAAAGAGGCTGAGGTTCGATCCGACAAAAGGATCAATCAAGTGCTGGAATACGTCATGGAGCATTATTCGGAGGAATTGAACTTAACCAAGATAGCCAGGATCGTCAATCTTCATCCGGCATATCTGGGGAAGCTGTTTAAAATCAATACCGGCTGCTCGTTTAAGGAATATTTGAACCAGATCCGTGTCAATCATGCCGAGATGCTTTTGTCGACCGGGGGATTTTCTGTAACGGGGGTTGCCGAACGTTGTGGCTTTCACGATATTTCCTATTTTAGTAATGTCTTCAAATCGATTAAGGGATACCCGCCTTCTGCTGTGAGGAAGTGAGTCAGTTCCTTACATCGCGCCGCGCACAGCAGAACTGCTATATTGTTATTATTGTCATGGAAAGGTGAACGATAGTGCCGAAAAAGGATGATAGCCCTCTACCAGGAATTCAATACGGTTATTCTAATTCAGTTCTGATTAAATCCAGCTATCATTATCATGACAATTATGAAATTTATTTTCTTATTTCCGGCAGCAGCGAGTACTTTGTAAAGGATAAAACTTATCCGGTTTCAAATCACGATATCCTTTTCATTCCCAAAGGAACGTTACACAAGAATAATTATATTTCGCGAAGCTATGAGAGGGCCGTCATTAACTTTACAGAGGACTACATAGGTTCAAAATTCATATGCAAAATGAGACCTCTTTTTGAACAGTGTATTTACAAGCCACAGGACCCTGAACGGATTAAAAAGCTATTCTTTATGATAGGAGAGGAGATGGATAGGAATGATGATTTATCCTCTGATCTTATTAAAAGTTATTTCATCCAGCTGCTTTCCTATTTTATTAGAAATAAGTCGGAATTCGTCTATAATAGCAGCAGCAATGCAAACCCCACCATAGAAAGGCTTGTACGGTACATTAATACAAACTACCATTTATCGATAACATTAGATTCTGCGTCTGATATGCTTAATTTAAGCAAATCTCATCTTTCCAGACTTTTTCTTAAAACTACAGGGTTAGGCTTTAAAGAGTATGTGCAGATCATAAGAATCAACAAGGCCAAGCAGATGTTAAAAGTTACAAATCATTCTATCAGGCAAATTGCTTTTGATTGCGGTTTTAATGACAGTAATTATTTTTCAAAAGCTTTCAAAGAATCAACAGGGTTGTCACCTTTGCAGTACAGGAAGTATCAAAAAAGAAAAAGTCCATGATCATCATGGGCTTTTGGTCATACCCCTGTCAAGTAGACAAATGAAAAAAGCTACGCTGCCAGCGCGCATCGATATTCAATCGGTGCGCGTTGTTTTAATTTAGCTTGAAAGCGGTGGTAGTTGTAATAGTAAATGTATTCTTCCACCGCTTGCTGGATCTCCGCTCCTGAATTACACTGTTTAAGGTACAACTTCTCTGTTTTGAGATGCGAAAAGAAGGATTCGATGCATGCGTTATCCAGGCAGGTTGCTTTGCGAGAGTGGCTGCCTTTTACGCCGAATGCCTCTAATCGTGTGTTGTACGCCTGAGACGTATATTGGAAGCCCTGATCCGAATGGAGCACGGCTTCCGAAACGTCTCTTTTTCTTGTCCACTGCGTAACGGTATCAAGCACGAGCTGGACATCGTTACGTTCTGACAATTGCCAAGCGACTATCTCGTTATTAAATAGATCTTGAATGACGGACAGATAATGAAATTTGGTACCGTCAGAAATATATGTAATATCGGTCACCATTTTTTGTTGGGGCGCTGTGGCATGGAATTGACGCCTTAAACGATTCGGATACACAACAGAAGGGGTGTAACTGGACTGTTTCCGCTTCTTTCGAATGACTGATTGGATCGATAACTCCCTCATCAATCGCCATACTTTCTTATGATTCACACTGTATCCTGCCTCCCACAAGGCGGTCGTCATACGAGGGTAGCCGAAGTCGGGATGCGCAAAATGAATGGCCATCATATGTTCCTTAATCTCATGATCCTTGTTTTGTCTTGCATTGCGCTGAGGCTGTGTGGCTCGCCATTTGTAATAACTGGACCGTGATATTCCCGCGATGGCTAACAGGTCTGTAATGCCGTGCAGAGCGCGTAGATCCTCCATTATTTCATAGTTCT